>NZ_JACSOG010000008.1:0-148915 GCF_014349195.1 Pseudoalteromonas sp. BZK2
TCCTCATTATGAGCCCGCATATAAGCACGCAGTCTGACAAAATTAACGAAGGGTATTGTGCAATAGGAGGAGTCCATATAAGGTACTTTAGTGCCGAAAAAAACTAGGCTACTGGGAAGTACTGCTATTCGTAGCCTAGTTTACAAGGTTGAAATGGTTACAGCATATGCAGAATTTGTTTGGCTTTTTCGCGGGTTAAACACGCGGCCATTGGGCGTTTTGCAAACAGTTTGGCTGAGACTGTTTGTTCTTTGCCTATGTATTGGTTATGCAGCTGTTTAAAGTGTGGTTACTTGAGCAATTTGCATTGGATGATAAACAGTTTTACTTTGGTAAGAATTAATATTCAGATTTGTTATTGCTCTTTCACTTTGTGAGAACATAAATCGAACTAGCAATTTATCAGTCTTTCAGGTGAATTTAGCGCAGATTTGTTGCAGTTTTATTTGAAGCTGTTAGTCTGTACCTCTAAATTTTACAGTGACGTAAATTCATGTTTAAACGGACTTTAATGCTTACAGTGCTATTGCTAGTAGCTGTATCTACACGGGCGAAAGAGCCAATCCTTTCTAATGAGTGCAAAAGTATTCAAACTGAGCGCGCTGAATTGCAATCTGCGTTAAGAAAGTCTCATGTACTTGATAAAATAGAAATTTATAAACAGCAAATTCAGAACTTATCTGCTCGATTTGCTGAAACATGTTTTACCAATGAACAAATAGCTGACCGTAAAGCTGCGCTTTTTAATCCTGATATTAGTTTACTTGAAAACCAACTAGCTAAACCGTTGTCTCAAAAAGCTTATTTAGAAAAACAAGCTGCGTGGCAACGTTTTTACGTGATGCCAACACGCTGCTTTAATCAGCCTCTTGAGCTTAAATATCTAGATTGGTGTATTGACAATAAACAGTTTCAATTTCAGAAATTTGATACGCTCTGGCAGCAAAAGAATACACAAATCGCGCGTTCTGAAGCTAAGCTGACAGATTCGTTTCATGAGTTTGTGCTGCCTAGTAAAACAGAACGAGCAAAACTGAGTGCGCAACAGCAATTAAAGCGCTACAGCAACACAACAGATTCCTTCTTACCGACCAATATAATTGTATTATGTGTTTTAGCGGTATCAGTGTTTTTTGGGCTGATTTTTATATTTCATTGGTTGATGCGCCCACGACCTGTGGTGAAGTGAGTATACAGTAGGCGTGAAATTTATTTCGCGCGCCATGCAAGCATAGGCACTGGGCTTTAGGCGCAAGGACGCGATATGAAATCGCTGCTACACATTCGTCTCTCGAAACTCACTTCTCGTTATTTACTCAAACCATTCCCGGCTAAAGCCAGTCCTACGGGGGAAACAATAGGCATTGGGCTTTAGGCGCTAGGACGCGATATGAAATCGCTGCTACAAATTCGTCTCTCGAAACTCACTTCTCGTTACTTACTCAAACCATTCCCGGCTAAAGCCAGTCCTACGGGGGAAACAATAGGTACTGGGCTTTAGGTGCTAGGTCGCGATGTAAAATCAGCTACAGGTTCGTTTCTCGTTACTTAATCACTCATCTGTTTTAAGCTGTTTAGCGCGTTCTTCTGCATCAATAAGAGCTTGTGATTTTGGCTGTTTGGTTTTACTTTTTATCACAGGCTTTTCGTCAGAATTTGGATCCCACGTAGGATCAAGTGATAAGTTTGCAAATGGATTATACGGCTTATCATCTTGTTGCTCGGTCTCTAAATTTGTTTCTTTATCAGCTTCATCAGAGTCACTAGCCATCTCTTCTAGTATATCGTCGTTACTCAGTTCGACAGACAAATCAACCGTATCTTCAGCAGGTTTTGTTGGTTCTTCTGGGCTAAATGACGCAGGTTCGTCCTGTAGCTCTTGTTCAAGCGCTTGTAAGGCTTTTGCTAAATCATCATCGCTGATGTCGTCGTGATCGTCTGTTGTGCTTGGAGCCGTGACTGTTTGTTTATCTTCAGCAAAATGATCAGCAAACGATAAATCATCACCCATCAATGACGATAAGTCATATTCAGGCACGTCATCTCTAGACGGCTCGTCGTCAGCAATAGGCTCTTTTGTTGAGTATTCATCAAAACCAAACGATGACGAACTCGTAAAGCTTGGCTCGTCAAACTCTGGTTTTTCAAGCTCATCGATTTCCGGTTTTTCTAGCGCTTCGATTTCAGCTAAAACAGGTTCATCGTCGGCAATAGGCTCTTTAGCTTTATACTCATCAAAACCAAACGATGACGAACTTGTAAAGCTTGGCTCGTCAATCTCAGGTTTCTCAAGCTCATCGATTTCAGGTTTTTCTAGCGCTTCGATTTCAGTTAAAACAGGTTCATCGTCAGCAATTGGTTCTTTAGCTTTATACTCATCAAAACCAAACGATGACGAACTTGTAAAGCTTGGCTCGTCAATCTCTGGCTTCTCAAGCTCATCAATTTCAGGTTTTTCTAGCTCTTCTATCTCAGTTAAAACTGGTTCATCGTCAGCAATAGGCTCTTTAGCTTTATACTCATCAAAACCAAACGATGACGAACTCGTAAAGCTTGACTCGTCAAACTCTGGTTTCTCAAGTTCATCAATTTCAGGTTTTTCTATCGCTTCTATCTCAGTTAAAACAGGTTCATCGTCAGCAATAGGTTCTTTAGCTTTATACTCATCAAAACCAAATGATGAAGAACTCGTAAAGCTTGGCTCGTCAATCTCTGGCTTCTCAAGCTCATCAATTTCAGGTTTTTCTAGCGCTTCTATCTCAGCTAAAACTGGCTCGTCGTCGGCAATTGGTTCTTTAGTTGTGTACTCATCAAAGCCGAATGATGACGAAGCGGAATCTCTCGGTTCTTCTAGTTCAGGTTCATCTTGTTTAGATCCCTCTGCTTTTGGAGCTGTTTCTTCATTGATGCTGTAAGATGAAGCAAGGCTCGCTAATTTTAGCTCTTGCTCTAGGCCTCGTTGCTCATCTAAGAAGTCGTCATCAGAGTCGTTTACGTCTTTATCGTCGTAACCAAGTTCAAGGTCATTAAATTGCTTGGCGTCAGCAAAATCATCAGCTGTTTGTGTAGATGGGGTTTGTGGCTTTTCACTATCATGCTGTGTACTAAAGTGCATTAGTTCAGAGAGATCGTCGTTATCATTTTTCTCGGTTAATTCGTTTGTGAAGTCAGGTAATGAATCAGTGTCTTGCTGTGACTGCTCTGAGTTTTCATCTAGCACGGCAGCCGTTGCTGCTTGAAGTTCTTCGGCTTCTTTTTCTGCAGAAGCTTGCGCTTGGGCCGCTGCTTTTAGGGCTTTAGCTTGCATTAAGCTTTGCTCAAGCTCTGAGTCTGCGTCAGTATTTTTATTTTGACGAATACGAACAATCACTAAGCCTGCAATAAGTAGTACTAGCAAGACAATTAAACTCGGCATTAATAATGAGCTTGATGAACTATTTTCACTTTCATAAGGAGCAGCAGGCTCCGGTGTAAATGCTGGCTCAACAGGTTCTGCCTCGACAGCTTTTCTTACATCTGTAGTTTCACTGTTTTGCGAACTGTCAGGCGCTGCGTTATCAAGCTGTTGTTCCATCACAGGAGAGGTTACAGGCTCAGCCACAGTTTCTGTCGGAGTATCAGAGATTATAATGCGATCAACGTCAGCGGGCTCTTCTGTTTGCTGCACTGGTGGTGTTAGCTGTGTATTTTGCGTTTCTAGTGGTTCTGGCTCTATTTGTAATTGTTCTGCAGGCTGTTGCGGCTCAATAATCTCTGATGCTTGCTCAACTGTAGGCTGTGTTGGTTCTTCAGGCGTACCTTGTATTGCTCCTGAATGTTGAGTTGAGCGGGTGCTATTACTCTGAATTACTGGTTCAACGGGTTGTGTTGGCTGTTGCTGAACTTTAAGGTTTGAACCATTATTGAGTGGGGTAGGATTTTGGCAATTTTTTTCGTAATTTCTGGCAGCTGAACGATAATTTTTGTTGCTAGTGTTGTTACGATACTCATGCATTTGTTGCTTTAACAAAATACACATAGCTTCGTTGTACTGTGCTTTTGATGTAAAGCTCAGACTTGCAAGTAATAGTAATAAAGTTGTTTTTATAATTGGCATAGTTTCCTGACCAGTAAGGTTTATCTGGTTACCCAAACAATGAGTTAATTCTAAGCCCAGTAGGGCAATTTATCCACATTCATTAAATAATTTCAGCGAAATAGCAAAGTCAATCGTTCACCATGAGCGCTCGGTATTCGTCATAAGCAAATTGGTCGGTCATTCCGCTGATGTAATCTTGAATTAAGCGGCAGCGATAATAGAACTCGTAGGCGGTAAAATGATCCGGTTCGGCTTTTAGGGCATCAATGGCTTTTTGATAGCTATTTAAATGTTTATTAGATAGTTTTTTCACTAGACGAGTTTCAATTAAGTAGTGTTGATCGCCTTTTAAAACCCGTTTAAAAGCATCGGCGTCAAGGGCAAGTAAGGGCTTGTAGCAATCAAGTAAACCGCTAATGATTCGATAACCTTGCAGCTCTAAGCGCTCTACCTCTTTGTGGCAAAAAACGTGCTTTAATGCCACTTGTTTTAAGGTGAGCGTGACAGCGTGCAGGTGGCTACGATCTTCTAATAAAGCTTGATTAAAATCACCGTGGTAAATGGCTTCGATATTGCTGATAAAACGCTCTGCTGCGTAGCTTACTAATGGGTGTAGCAAGGTCACGCGTAAGTAGATAAAAAATTCGCTGTTAAAATTGTATGGCTGCTCTTGCGCTTTACTTAACGCATAATCAATGGCTTTTTCGGCAAAGTCGCTGTGTTTGGTATCGTCTATGGTTAGGTTTGTGAGTGTGCGGGTGTATTGCTCTTTTAGCTTGTCGCAAAGCGACTCGACACTAATAATGCCTTTTTCGACCGCATCTTCTATGTCGGCTAAACAATACGAAATATCGTCAGCGGCTTCCATAATGTAGCTTGCTGGATGGCGGCAATATTGTTCAATCTCTAACTCATTTTGCAGTGCTTCAACAAAAGGCTTTTCGCTAAAATAGTAACCCACTTTTTTCATCAAGTAGTTTTTATCTTGTGGGCTGTCTTTTTTTGCCATGCTGGCCGGGCGGGTATATTTTAAAATTCCGGCACTTTGGCTGTAGGTTAAATTTAGTGAAAGTAATGAATGAATTATACGAATACCTTGGGCATTACCTTCAAAGCTTTTTATATCTTGGGCTAAGTGTTTAAAAATCACGCTGATGCCAATGCCTTTACAGCGCTCTGGGGTTAGTGAGTCTAAGTGTTTCTCGAACCACTGATTAATGGCTGCTTCGCCAAAGTGACCAAACGGTGGGTTGCCAATATCGTGCATTAGGCAGGCCATTTCAACGAGGCTTTCTAGTGGCCGCTCAAGTCCAGCTAGGCCATATTCTTTTTGCTTTGCATCACTGAGCTTATTAAAAATGGTTTGCACAATAAAGCGGCCTACCTGTTGCACTTCAAGCGAGTGAGTCAGCCGTGAACGCACTGCGGCATTGCGCTCAAGTGGAAATACTTGGGTTTTTTGTTGTAAGCGGCGAATTGCTGCACTGTTAATAATACGACCCCGATCACTTTCAAGCGCAGTGTGTAAATTATTGGTAGAACGCATTTCGCGTGCTGGGGTAATTTTTTTACCAAAATCGATCATTTTTCGTTCCCACAAAGCGGTAAAAATCGGGCTTTTATATGTTGTTAGCAAAACTTTGCTAGTTATTAAATTTAATCTAACAGCTTGTATCTTAAATTAAAATATTCATTTTTATTAAAGTTATTACTTTAAATTAAGTCCTTTATTCATATATTATTCAGTTTCACGCACTTCTTCATTATCTTGAATTAGAAAGGAAAGCCTTTTGGCTGTATAGCAATGATGCAAACTCTGTCTAAAAAAACATGGCTGCTAGCCAGTATTCTTTTGTATTGTATTGGTTTAACTGCTTGTAAAAGTACCCCTGAAACAAGTACTGAAAACACCTTAACAGTAGTCGAAAAAAATGCCATTAAGGCCAAACAGGATGCACTTCGCGCCCGTGGTTTTTACGAAAGTCAGCTAGGTAATATCAATTACGCTACAACGAGGCAATGCAGTAACTTTAATTTACAAAGTCACCGTGGCTCAATTCGCTACGCCGAAAACTCGCTTAACGCAGTAATTGATGCTATCGACAACAACTTTGATGTTGTTGAAATTGACGTGCGTATTACCCGTGACGATATGTGGGTTGTGCATCATGATGCTCGCACCGGCCGCGAAACAGGCACGGTTGATAATAAGCGTCGTAAAATTGAGTCGATGAACTACAAAAAAGAGTGGGGCTATTTACGTCATCGTAATCAAGATACTGGGCTACTTACCGACAAAATGCCGCCATCATTTAGAGAGCTAGCAGCTACGTTTGCACGCTATCGTAAACCCCATCAAAAACTGAATATCGAAATAAAATCAAAGGCCTCAGTTAACGATTTAAAAATGCTTGATTACTTGGCATATGAGTTTGTTGGCGGCGGAAACTACTTTTTTAGTAGCTTAGAAATGCGCAACCTTACTCGTATGCGCGACATTAACCCAGACATTTATTTGGCATTTATTCAATCACCGGCAAAAGCCTCAATGAATAAGCTAGCAAGCGATCTAAAACGCGGTGCTGGGAGTGATCCTATTTATGAGCGTAACAAAGAAGAACTTGAAAGCTTGCAAGCACTTGGAAATCGTTACCATCGTGAAAAGCGTTACGACAGCCCTGTTAAGCTTGATAAATTGGCAAAGCAGCTAAAACGTAACTTTGGCTATGTGCTTGATATTCGTCATTACAAGCAAAGTGCAGCTCGCTTGAAACCAGTTGCTAAAGCGCGCGGCATTATGATTGCTACATATTCAATTAATGGTCACGACTATCATGAGCGCAGCTTATTAGCGCAGTCACGTTCGCTGCGTCCAGACTCGGTGATCATGGACGACACCGTATATGGTTTTTGTTCTGTGTTCGAGTTGCCAAAAATGCAGCCGTTTCTTAGTGATGACCCAGAAGCTAAGTTAATTGCTAGTATGCCTGCAGACCTTGATTTAGAACGCTTAGATGAGCTGTATGCTTATAAAGCTAATCAGCTTTATCCTGCGGTGGGCGGCACGCTTAAATCAACTCAAGCACAAACTTATATTCCCAAAGTAACATCGACTCCTTCAGCGCCTAATTTAGAAATAGGGACTCGCCAAGCCGATGAAGACTTTAGCCTAGAAACAGATCCTGCTGTTGAACTAGAACTACGTAAAAAACAATAAGAACAAAACTATGACTGATTTAATAAAGCCGTTTTGGTGGCGCTGCTTGCTACTTGTTTTAGCTACTTTATATTTATTACCCGAAGCAATTTTTAATGCCCAATTAGTGTCATTAGTAGGGTTAGGCACTCCTTCAGCAGAAGATCTTGAACACCTTGAAATTTATGGCCGAGCAGTGTCTGGAGTAGGTGTTGCGCTGCTGTTAGCTGACTTTTTACCTAAAGCCATGGTTGCTAAAGTTGGCCGCGGACTTATCTCGTTTATCGCTTTACTGTGTTTAGTTTGGCCAGTGGTGTTTTTTGGCCAGAAGTATGTAATTGAAAAGACCTTGATTGAGCCCTCTACAGCAGAGCAACGTCAGTTTGCTACGTACAGTGCAGCACTGCGTGATGCTCTAGCAATTAACTCGATTAAAGTGAATGATCTCGATTATAACCCTGAGCAATTACATAGTTCAGAGAACTTAACCTTTTTGGCGCTATTTGGTGGCTTACTGTATAGCGATGCCGCACTTTCAGATAATTTAGAGCAAGATAAACGTAAGATCATCGCTGCTTTTGTGCAGAAGAAAGCGTATCAAGATTTTGATAAACATTATAAAAACTACAGCCAGCTATATGATGAGCTGGTGGTTAAATACAAAGCCTATGCTGATGGCAGTAAAAAGTATAACAACACTTTGGCTGGTATAGGTGAACGTGAACAAGGTTATTGGCAGCAAGTTGAGCAAGAGATCAACAGTGGCTGGAGCAAGTATCAGCAAGCACAAAAAGCCCACATTGCCAAAGCATCGGCACGAGCGCAAAAGTATGGCCCTAAGATTTATGATTACCATCACAGTATCGCTAAATGCCGTGAGCGTTATGATAAGAGCAGCGAAAAAGATCGCCGTAATCGCTGCTATGAGCGCGAAGCAGCAGACTACCGAAGCACTATTTTAAAAGCGGGTATTGGCTATATAGAGCCTGATTACTGGCTTATCGAAGAAGAAATCTCGGCTGCAGAAAATGCCGCAGGCACTATTTTGATGGGGGTGCTCACTGGCGGTGTTTATACAGCTCTGCAAGCGGCAAGTTTAGCAACCGGTGGCGATGGTGGTCTTAAGGATAAACGCTACAAATACACCGATGATCCCGATCATTATCAACTGCGTTTTTTACAGCATCCGAACTTTCATAAGATGTTTGTTAGCGAGACAGGTTACCCGTTTACGGTTGAAAACTTAGTGGCGTTTCGTACTCACGAAACAACGCAAAACAAGCTTAGAGCACACTTTGCTAGTAAAGGTTTACAACTTGAAAGCAATTGGAATGTGAATCAACGCCAAGCGTTTGCTAATGCAGTCGCAACCAAAGTTACCAACGAAGCGAATGCACAATGGCAAAGCGAAATGCGTAAACGTGGCATGAGCTTAGAGCCAAACTTAAGCTGGGTTGCGTTTCAGTTACACCCGCAAATTCAAGCTAAAATTGCCGACAGAATGGGCGATTTATATGTGAAAAACATTCGCGCCGATTGGAATAAAAAGAACTTTAAAGACAAGGTGCTTGATCCAAACATTGCAAAACGTACCGATAAGTACCTTGCCATGCTCAATAGTTCAGAAGGTAAATTTGCAGATGGTGGCGAGTATGCTGAGTACGGTAAACAAGCATTGCGTTCGGTGATTATTCCGCCTATTTCGATGTCGTTGTCACTGTTTTTGATTTGCTTAACCTTTAGCAAGCTGCCGTTAAAACTATGGCAATTGATTAAACCTCAGCAAGAAAAGCAACCAACCACTGCTGTATCTGTTTTGCAAAAGCTGATTATGCCAGCGCTGATTTTGATAGTGCCAGTAATGTTTGTGCATAACACCTTTACTGAAGACGACCAAAGCCCTGTTAACTACTTTTTAGACAAGGTCGATGAATCGAGCAATCCGGTGTTTAGTTATGCGATTCGTTGGACTTTGCATGCCCAGCCTTTGCTGCATCCTCTAGGCTTAGAATTTGAAGAAAAACTGCATATTTACGAGAGTTTTAGTCCAGTGAGCCATGCTTTAGCTAAGGTTGATATTTTGCGTCATGGCGATGCCAACTTAAGTGCAGAACAACAGCAGCGCAGACAATACATGGTTGAGCAAAAAACTAAGTTAACAATCTCCACGAATGCGCCGAATGCCACAATTCGTATCATGAATATCGGCCCGAAGTATCGTCCTGGCATGACGTTAAAAACGGGTGCTTATGATATTCAAGTATCGGCGCCTGGATATAAAACGTATCGACGTTGGCACCAAGTTGATGCTGGTGAACAAACATTAACCATTGATTTAAGCAAGTAATTAGCAAGGAATGAAAATGCAACATTGCCAAAATACGGTGTATGCCACCGACCTCCACTGTTGTGATTGTGGAGAAGCACTTGAGCAAAAAAGACAAATGCACACGGTTGAGGAACTCAACCCTGATTTACTGGTTGATGTAAAAAACTATGCGCCACAAGCGGGTACGATCACAGGTGTTGTGAAGTCAATGTATTACTATAAGCGCCGCTATAAAACCAATAACGACAACATGTTATATGGTTATTGGTGGCTAGAAGTAGAAGACAAAGACGGCATTATTCATGAGTTTAGTGTTGATGCAGAAAAAGATGTAATTGCTAACCTACAAAAGGGTAATGTGATCACTGCTTTTCAGGAAACACCGTTAACGCTTAATTATCGCATTGCTGATGGCAATGCTAGGCGGGTAGTTAAAAATGACCGCTTTATGCCAGTTGTGATTGTGCATTTTGCCGATCAGCAATATCGCAGCTGGGACAAAACCATTAGCCGAAACTACACTGGTGGAACGATATTGTGGCTGGTGCTAAGTGTTATTACATTCTTAATCATGTTGTTCGCTGCAAAGCTTGAGTTTTTGCCTGCGCTACTTGCGTCATTGCCTGTGGCAATTGGGGTGTTTATGGCAGAGCAAAACTACCATAAAAAAGCCAAAGCCAAACAAGAAGCAAAGTATGATGCGATTTTAGCGGCAACAGATGTGATGCTATCGACCACCCTAAATCAATTGGGTTATAACATGCTGGCAAGAACGCCGAGTAAGTCAGATGTTATTTGTATCTCGTGTCAGCAGCGTATCAGCCAAGATGCGGCACATTGCTATTGCTGTGGTGCTAAGCAACATGTTGAAGCGATTGCTGCAAACGAACAGTCGCTTGCAAAAGATGATGAGCAAGCTATTAGCATTCAAAAAGCGTTAGAGCCAACTATAACCAAACCAACTAGTATCGCTGAGCTTGAGCATGCCATTATGGATGAATATAGTCTTGCGTATGAAAACGATTACGTGCATAAAAATGTTTGGGCACGTAACGAAAAAGGCACTATTCGTCATCGTGCTGTGCTTGGTAAAGTATTAGAAAAAGAGCAAAGCGCACATGCCAATGAAACACGTGAAACAGTAACCACCACTGAAACAACAACCACCTATCGAGGTGGCATGTATGTGGGTAGCGATGTAAAAGAGCGCGTAGAGGTATATCGCAATCGTAGCACGACTTTAAAAGGCGAAATTATGCTTGAAACGGCCACTGGTGAGCCGTTTGTTTTTAAAGCCGGTGAAGATTTATTGGGCTCAGTTGATATCGGCGATTGGGTGTATTACGCCTACAGCAGTGTAGACACAAAGCGTTATTATAAGTATTACCGAGAGTATGCGGTTAATGTGAGTAAAGACATTGCCTATGGCAACTCATCAGTACGTAGCTTTGGTATGGTACATGGTTTTAACCGTATGGTACTGCTTGGCCTTACGTCAATAGGGCTAGCGTGGTACTTTGATGCTCAAGATTTTTACCCGTTGATAAATACACTCGTACCAGATGTCGGGATTGATTTACTCAATAATTACCCGCAAGTGGTCGAACATTTAGATGGCCTTCCGGTTGCTGTGTTTATTGTATTAAGTGTGGTTACAGGCGTTTGGGGCTTTATTTATAGCCTAATAAACGGCTCACGTTTAAAGCGTAGTGTGAAAAAGCTTGAGAGCATGATCACAAAATTTTCAAAACAGTTTGGTAACGTTTCTGAGCAAATTAACAAATTGAACTAAAAGGGTTTCGCATGCGTATTTGGCAATTAGTTTTAGCGGGTATATTAATGTTTAGCTCGGCTGTAAAAGCGGAGCAAGAGCAATCTGTGGTCCTTATTTCGATAGATGGCTTTCGTTGGGATTATATTGAAAAACACCATGCAAAACACTTAAAAGCAATCAGTGAGCAGGGCGTACGAGCTAGCAAAATGCGTCCTGTTTACCCGACCAAAACCTTCCCGAATCATTTGTCGATTATTACCGGCTTGTTGCCGGTTAATCATGGCATTGTCGAGAACCGCTTTTGTGATACTGAGCGCAACGACTGTTACAAAATGGGGAAAGGGAAAGATGATAGCACTTGGGTGAGTGGTATTCCGCTTTGGAACCTAGCGCAAATGCAGGGCTTAAAAGCCGCAACCTATTTTTGGCCTGAATCAGATGCGCGCTTTAACGGTATGTTGCCTGATTACTTTTATCATTATTCAAAACACAGTGATTACCAAAAGCGTGTTGATCAAATTATTCAGTGGTTGAGCTTACCAAAAGCGCAGCGTCCACGTTTGGTTATAAGCTACTTTTCGCTGGTGGATAGCATGGGGCATGAGTTTGGCCCAGATGCCAAAGAGACTTATGACGCAGTGCAAAAGCTCGATAGTTTAATGGCTGATTTATCGAGCCGTTTAAAAGCGCTTGATGAAAACATTAACTTGGTGATTGTGTCTGATCACGGAATGACGTCGGTAGATCCAAGCCTTAGCATTAAAATTGATAGCTTGCCGCAAGATGAAAACTTCATCGTGCAAAACACTGGCCCTCGGGTTTTATATTATGCAAAACCAGATAGCAAAGCAGACATCAACGGGTTCAGCAAAAAGCTTGCTAAAGCCGCAGATGGTCGTTACGTCGTGCTAAGCGAGCAGCAAAAGCGTGATTATCACTATAATAAAGGCCCGCGCGTTGGCGATATTATTTTACAAACCGACGCACCTCGTGTGTTTACCGACAGTAAAATGGCTGGTTATCTAGGCACTCATGGTTACGCTTACAGCGAAGATATGGCCGCAACCTTTATCGCCACTGGCCCCGCCTTTAAACAAGGCCTTCGTTTAGACGAAGTAAGTAATTTAGATGTGTACCCGCTGATCGCCAAAATTCTAGGCCTTGAGATTTTAAGCCCAATCGACAGCGACGGCGCAAGTTTGTGGCCGGCTATGAAGCAGTAAGCTTTGAGTTAGTTTGTGCCAGCACATTACTAAGGCTAAATACGATACCGTAGGCGTGAAATTTATTTCGCGCGAAACAAGTTTCACGCCTACGAATTAATACATTAGGCACTGGGCGCTAGGATTTAGGTTCTTGGACGCGATGTAAAATCGCAGCTACAGACTTACACCCGTTACCTACAACTTCGTTACCCACCCGTACTCACCATGGCTTTGAAACTTGTAGCTTTGATTACCGGCATCAAATTGGCCTTGTAGGGTGTTTTCTGTGAGGGTCATCACGGCTTGATGGCCTGCTTTAGCATGATCATTGACTTTGCCAAATACACTTCTATCGCCATTGCTGGCTTCAATAATGTTACTAATTTCGACGGTGTAACTGAGGTATTCGTCGATCACTAAAATAAAGTGATCGCCGGGTTGTAAGGTTTTTAGGGTGTCTAAATCAAATTCGCTGAATGCGGTGTTTGCTAATTGGTCAGGCAAACGGCCTTGTTTATATAGATAATCGTGCGCATGATTAGATAGCTGATTAAGCGGCGCAGTTAAGTTCACAATGGGCTGTGGGGCTATTTGGTCGGCCTGCGCTTTGTAAGAGGCAACAAACTGCTGTGTGCTTGGTTTTGTTTTAAAACCATCACTTTGAATGTGCCATTCATTCAGTGCAAATGCTGTAAGTGGCAGAATGAAGATTAATGCAAGCGTCCTGTTCACATGTTTCTCTTACGGGGTTTTATGTTAACTCATTGTTAGTTTTTACCTTAAGTTAACAACCCGGTCAATGGTTAATCACTAAGTAGTGGTTTTTATTATCGTGTCGATAAAATTAATTTGTTTTACTCGGCTTTGAATGCTCAGCATAATCCGCGTTTTTTTGTCACCGAAACTCAAAGACCAGAGGTACCAAGCATGCGCGGGTGGATCATTTATAAAGATAGCCAAGGCTTGTTAAAACAAGAAACCTATGAAGTAGAACGTTTACTTGCTGCAGCCGAAGAAGAGGGCATAGATTTACAAGTTTATTCGCCTGATCAATTTGACCTGACTATTACCCGTGAAGACGGTAAAAGTATTTTAATTGATGGTAAGTCAGTTGAGCTCCCCGATTTTGTTATCCCTCGCATGGGGGCAAGTACAACTTATTTTGCGCTAGCGATTATTCGCCACCTTGAACGTTTAGGTGTGTACTGTGTTAACAGTTCGCAATCCATCGAAACAGTAAAAGACAAATTATTTGCACAGCAAATTCTTGCAGAGTGTAATTTACCAACGCCAAATACCATGTTGGTTAAATTTCCGGTGAATATTGATTTGGTTGAAAAGCAAATTGGCTTCCCTGTGGTTATTAAAACCTTATCGGGCTCGCAGGGGAGTGGTGTATTTTTATCAAAATCAAAAGAAGAGTTTGATGACTTAATGCAGCTGATTGAGGCTGCAAATCCACAAGCAAACATCATTTTACAGCAGTTTGTTAAGTCCAGTCATGGCCGTGATTTGCGAGTACTTACTATCGGTGGTCGTGCTGTTGCATGTATGGAACGTAACTCACAGGGTAAAAACTTTAAAGCCAATGTTAGTGCAGGTGGCACAGGTAAGTCATTTCCTATTACGCCAGAAATCGAATGGCTTGCAACCCAAACAGCGAACGTACTCAACCTTGATGTAGCAGGCATCGATTTATTGTTTGATGAGCAGCACTTTAAAATTTGTGAAGCAAACTCAAGCCCTGGCTTTGAAGGCTTAGAAGGTGCGTTGGGTATTGACGTAGCCAAAGAGATTTTGCACTTTATTCGCATTCGTTTAGGTATTTTTGATAAGCCCACAAAACCAGAAGCGCAAGAAAAAGCAGCTGAGAGCGCAGCTTAATCTTCGGTTATTTTTGCACAAAAGCCATTTTCTGAACTTAGAAATAAGTTGAGTGAATGGCGGTTGCAAATTGCTTGTACGGTTGCAAGGCCTAAACCAAACCCTTCTTTTTGACGCGCCGGATCGCTGCGATAAAAGCGTTTTGTGAGCTGTTGTAAATCATGTTCATTGACACCCTTACCATTGTCGACAACTGATATACTTTTTTCAGCAATTATTATTTTAATCGTTGCGCCCTTACCAGCGTACTTTATAGCATTTTCGACTAGGTTAAAAATTGCTTGAAACAACAGGTTTCGATCACCGCTTAATTGCCAAGATGAAGAAATAGCGACATCAATTGATTGACCGTTTTGTTCGGCACTGGGTTGCAGAATTTCACTAATATCATTGGCAAGTTGACTACTATCAATTGTTTCGAGCTGCAGCGGAAATTGTCCATGTTCTAAACGTGTGAGCTTTAGCATGGCGTCAAAGGTGTTAATGATACTATTGAGCTGTTCAAGCTCGTAGCCCATTTCTGGCAGCTTTTGTAAACGCTGCTCTAAATTAAGTTTTAATCGTGTCAGTGGGGTTTTTAGATCATGAGCGATATTATCGGTAATTCCCTGTACCAAAGCGAAATTTTCCTCTACTGCATCAAGCATTGTATTGATGTGAGCTGCTAAACGATCAAATTCATCACCTTTATCTTTATGGGATAAACGCGCGCTTAAGTTGCCATTTTGGACTTGTTCGGCTGTTGCATTGAAGTAGTTTACACGACGCAAATGTCGACGAGAAAATAGGTAACCAAACAAGCCTGTTAACGCTATTGCTATGATAAAAGTCCAACTAGCGATTGATTTGAAATCGATGATTAAACGTTGTAAATGCTCTGTGGCAGTGGCAAGCACGATATTGCCATAAACGGTTTTAACTTTGCCTGTTGTGAGTAGGCGTATTTGACCTCGTCCGGTATCAAGAACAGGAAAAACAACTGTTTCAGGGAGTGAGGGGATATTATCGGGTAAAAAGCTTAGCTGCTGGCTTTGTTCATAATCACTCTGCCAAAAAATTAAAACATCACCTTCGCTTCTGAAAACATCCAGCTGTTGAAAAAAGCTTTGCTTGTCAAATTCGGAGGCGAGCGCTTCGATACGTGTTTTTTCGGCATCAAGGCGCCGTTCAACTTGACGGCTTTGCTCGCCAAGTAACAGTTGGTAGATTAAAGTAATCGCAAGTAATAAAGTAACAGCGGTAATTGCTGCAAAGGCCAATGTTAAACGCCAAACTGAGCTTTTTCTTGGGTCGAACAAACGTAGGTTATTTTCGTACATTAACTCTCACTAGCTTTTAAGCGGTAGCCGACACCGCGAACTGTTTCGATTTCTAATTGCGCGGACGCTTCTGTGAGCTTTTTACGAAGCCTCGCAATATGCACGTCAATAACGTTGGTGCCAGGATCAAAATGATATTCCCATACCGATTCAAACAATAAGGTACGGGTGACTAATTTGTCTTGGTGATCTAATAAATACCTAAGCAATTTAAATTCTTTGGGCTGTAAATTAACAGTTTTAGTGTTTACTTCAACTCGTTGATTACTGTAGTCGAGCGATAAATTGGCAAGACTAATTTTAGTGCTCAGTGGGGCATGAAAGGTATGCCGTTTTATTAAGTTTTCGACTCGAATAGCTAATTCAGAAAAAGAGAAGGGTTTTGTTAGATAATCATCACCGCCGGCTTTTAAACCTGTCACTCTGTCGTCTACTTTATCTAGTGCTGATAGTATTAATACTGGCGTTGTTTTGCCGGTTGCTCTTAATGCTAACAATACCTGTAAACCATCAAGCTTAGGAAGCATACGATCTAGAATAATCGCGTCGTAATGTTCACACGTCGCTAGCATAAGCCCTTGTTGACCATCTTCTGCGCAATCTAATGTGTAGCCTTGCTCAATAAAAGCCTTGTATAAAAACTCGCGATTTTGCTGATCGTCTTCAACTAATAATAGTTTCATTAATTGCCCCAACGAAGCAAAGGTAAGTTCTTACCCGTCTCAAGATCAATCGCTTTTTTGTGACGCCCTTTGCTGGTTACGAATGTGGCGACCATGTATGTGATACCCATGTCTTGCTCTAATTGGGCTTCAATTAGGTAGTGTGTTGGCTCACTATCTAGTTGAGTTACTAAACCATGTAATGTGTAACCTTTACGGCTCATCAAATTAGCAGCTGCTATTTCTTCTTGTTCATCAAGCTCCGGAGCTTCATATTCAAGCTCTATTACCTTTCCCGCACTGTCTAAAAGTAATTCGATAAATCGTTGTTTTTTAGCTTCATATAAAGTGACTTCGAATACGCTTTGACCATTTTCAATTTCCAGCTCAAACTCAACAATAACGGCATTTTTCGCATAGTGCTGTTCTATGTTATATAAAACTTCAGTCGGGGCGGGGGCTGTGCTTGAATCTAGCATATTAAAAATGGCTGAACTTGCAGCAAAAGCAAGGCCAGAAATTAAGCACAGGCAAGTTAAAACTAGTTTTTTCATAATATTTCGACATTAGTTTGGCAGCACGTTTAGTGCTGCCATTGTTGTATTTTGTTGTTAATCATCAAGCTTACATGCACGTACGATGTTATCTTGTACCCACTGGCATTCTAGATCAACATATTGTTCTGTAAAACTCGCTAAGCTGTTATCTTCACTGATGTAGCCGAATAAACTAGCCTGTTGCGATTCAGTTACTGTTACTATGCCTTTTAATTCAAGAGGTTCATTGCTGTTATCACGTTCGATTTCACTGACAATATAGCTCTGTCCATCAATAAGACCTTCAAGCTCTAACCATTCACCTGAAAGAGTATCTGCTGTTAACCCATCTTCAAAAACGGTTCTATTTGTGATTTTCAAGCTGATGCCATTGATAATAATGTTGCCATTGCTGTAATTGGCAAAGCCAGAAACACTAAAATTACTGCTTAAATTAGGCGAAGTGTGGCTTTTCTCCAGATCTATTTCGTGGGCTAAAAACCAATTGTTAGCTTGCTGCCAGATGGCATCCACTTCTATCGTATCTCCTATGGTTAATGTAGCGCGAGTGGTATCTTCAAATTTAGTTTGATCGGTAATACTCACTTGCCATTGATTGTTCAGGGTAACCAAGGAAGCGTCATTGTTGATGAAGGTAATTGTACCAAAAAGCGCTGTATCTAGATCGTCATCAGCTGTAAAGTTATGTTCAGCGTCAACCTCTTGTGCCATTAATAAGTTACCTTCTAAGCGGCCCTCTACTTCAACGAATTGATTGTTTTCTAATGCGCCGTCGATGTCTGCCTGTTGATATTGAACAGTTAAATCACCTAGTTTAAAAGTATAAGAGGCAGTGTTTAGATCTGTTATGAAACCTTCGAGTTCTAATTCTGCGCTGTTAGATAATGGTTGTTGGTAGGTAACCGTGAATTCACTATGGCTATTGTTATAACCGCTTAATTCAACCAGGCTACCATTTGAAAGGTTTTCGGTATTTAAATTATTTAACTTGAAGCCCGCAATTGTAGCGCCTTGTTCATTGATACTAACAGGCCCTTTAAAACTTGGATCATAATCAATCTGAGTTGCTTCTTTACCATTTGTTTCAACTTCAACCATCATACCCACTTTTAGATCGCTGATTAATGCGTGGTTGTCATCCACCTCAATGTCAGCATTATTTGTGGCTATTTGATGTTGGTTAACTGTAATACTATTACTTGATATCGCACTTACCTCACCGACTAATAAGCTTGGCAAAGTGAGAGTATTTTGTACCGGTTCCTCACTCTTACTACTACTGCCACAGCCTGAAAGTAGTGCACTGATTGTTGCTAACGAAATAATAGATAGGCGATTTTGATTGATTAGTTTTGTCATGATTGGTCCTTAAATTAGTCAGTGTTTGCAGTTTAACTAAGTAAGGATTGCTTGAAGGTGGAGAGAAAATTAAATTTTGTTAATGTTTGGCATTGCAGTAAATGCCTCTTCTGTATAGTAAATTAATCTTAAAATACTACAAAAGTGTACAGTGCCATCTGGCATATCATAGGATATGGTAGATTTTTAATTGCAAGGAGTGTGTGTACATGAGTCAGCTCATCAGTCGAGCAACTGCGGGGTTAGTGGCCGTTATTATTGGTTTTACTAGCTCAATTGCACTTATTTATCAGGTCGTTATGGTGTTAGGTGGCACACCTGATTTGGTTGCTAGCTGGGTATTAATGCTTGGTCTTGCTATGGGCGTCAGCTCAATTGCGTTGTCTTACTACTACAAGGTGCCTATTCTTATCGCGTGGTCAACAACCGGAGCGGCACTCC
Organism: Pseudoalteromonas sp. BZK2; assembly: GCF_014349195.1. NCBI lineage: Bacteria > Pseudomonadati > Pseudomonadota > Gammaproteobacteria > Alteromonadales > Pseudoalteromonadaceae > Pseudoalteromonas > Pseudoalteromonas sp. BZK2. The sequence continues at coordinate 18,805 of NZ_JACSOG010000008.1, forward strand.
TTATTTCAAGTGCCCAAGGCTATAGCTTAAATCAAGCTGTTGGCGCGTTTATGTTCTCCGCTGCGCTGGTGTTTTTGTCTGGCATTACTGGCGTGTTCGAAAAAATGATGAATAAGATCCCAAGTCAACTGGCCTGTGCAATGCTTGCAGGCGTGTTGGTGAATTTTGGTATTGATGTGTTCAACTTTATGAACGAGCTGCCTTTAGTGATTGGGTTAATGGTGGCTGTTTATTTATGTGGAAAACGTTACTTTCCACGCTTTGCTATGCTCGCAGTGGTTGTGGCGGGATTTTTAATAGCAGGTGTAACTGGGCAAATTGATACCTCTAGCTGGCAGTGGAAAATGAGCGAGTTTGCTTACATTGCACCTGAGTTTGATTTAAACGCCATGATAAGTGTTGGTTTACCGCTGTTTATTGTGACTATGACGTCGCAAAACTTACCAGGTATTGCTGTATTAAAAGCGCATCACTATAAAGCCCCTGTGTCGGCAGCGTTAAATGTAACCGGGCTATTAAATGTATTTATTGCACCACTTGGTGGTTATGCCATTAATCTAGCGGCTATCACCGCTGCCATTTGTATGAGCCCTGAGGCTGATAAAGATCCAAGAAAACGTTATTGGGCAAGCATTGCTGGTGGGGTGTTTTACATTATTATGGCGCTCCTCGCGGCAACCTTGGTTGGTTTGGTAGCAAGCTTGCCACAGGCATTGATTTTGGCGTTGGCGGGTATCGCACTATTTGCCACTATTGCCAGTAGCTTACAGCAAGCTTTAACTGAGGCGTATTACACCGAAGCCGCAATCGTGACCTTTTTGGTCACAGCGTCTAATCTAACTTTGTTCTCGGTTGGTTCTGCATTTTGGGGAATTGTTGCAGGTACGGTGACTTTGGTTATGACACGCAAAGATTAGTGACACGCTTCAATATTAAAAAGGCCCTAGTTACTGTATATAATAGCTAGGGCCTTTCGTTATTTAAGTAATGGTTTTATTACTTCAAACATCGCATTGATATGGTCATCGCGGGTATTCAATGCAGGAATGTAGCGGTACTTTTCACCGCCTGCGTGTTCAAAGTTTTCGCGGTTTTCGCCTTCGAGTTCTTCTAGTGTCTCTAAACAGTCGGCACTAAACGCAGGGCTTAAAATTGCAACGTCTTTAATGCCTTCAGCAGGGTAGCTTTCAAGGGTTGCGTCTGTGTATGGCTTCAACCATTCAGCTTTACCAAAACGGCTTTGAAAGGTTGTTACAGCAAAGTCTTTTTCAAAGCCAAGTTTCTCAGCCACTAAACGGGTGGTTTGCATACAAAAACAGTAGTAAGGGTCGCCGTTTTCTAAAAACAGTTTAGGTGTACCATGGTACGAAAACACCAACTTTTGTGGCGTGCCATGGGCATTTAGATCTTCGCTAATGCTAGCGGCTAGAGCATCAATGTAAGTCGGGTTGTCGTGATAACCATTAATAAAATGCAGCTCTGGCACCCAGCGCCACTTGCGAAGCACATTTGATACTGCATCAAATGTTGAGCCAATGGTCGTGCTTGAATATTGTGGGTACATAGGCAGCACAATCACGCGAGTGATACCTTTTTCGCGCAGCTCTTCAAGGCCTGCTTCAATTGAAGGGTTACCGTAGCGCATGGCCATAACTACTTCGGTGTCGTGGTGTCCTTTGTCTTTTAAAAGGGCTGCTAACTTTTTGCTTTGCTCTCGGGTAATATGAGTAAGCGGTGAGCCGTTTTCAGTCCAGATACTTTTATAAAGTGCTGCTGAACGTTTTGGGCGTAACGTAAGTACAAAGCAATAAAGGATGATCATCCAAATGAAACGCGGGATCTCGACAATTCGTGGGTCTGATAAAAACTCGCGTAAATATGTTCTAAGTGCCGCGGTAGTAGGGGCGTCTGGGCTCCCTAAGTTGGTCAGTAAAATGCCCGTTTTTTTGTTGAATCGGCCGTCGTGCGGCTTATCGGTAATGGCGGAAAATCGCGACACTGAGTGCTCCTGTATGAAGTAATCGTAATATAAATCACATTGTAACGAAGTAAGCTGACTATGTGATCACTTTATTCGCTAATTTTTGATCATGATCCTGAAAGGGTTCGGTTTTTTCGATTCTAGTTGTTGCAGTTTATTAATCGATTTAGGGCCAAATACATGCCCTTTTGGCAACAGTAAAATACCGTCGTAATTTCTGAGCGCGTGACCAAGCACCATGCCATTTTTAAGGTTTTGTGCTGAAAGAATTTTCATAGTGCCAACATTTTGAACACTCGCACAGTTAATTTCTAAGCTATTAAATATTTCTAAAATTTTTGGGTGGTAGTATGTTCCGCTATAGAGCTGTAATTGATCGCGAGCCCTTTCAAAATTACTGCTCTCTGAGCTTGAAAGTTGTGCAACGGCTTGCCAAAAATCACGGGCTACAGCTAATATCATCGCGGCTTTTGGAATCTCATTCCCTTTTAACCCTTTCGGTTTTCCTGTCCCATTATAGTGTTCAAATTGGTAATAAATTGCTTCAGATACATCACTTAAGTGAGGCGCAGGCATGAGCATTAATTGTGCTGTACTTGGGTGCGTATAAAATAGTTTTCGTTGTGTTTCAGTGAGCTCTTTAGTTGGTTTTTTATAAAGCTCTGGCTCCATTGCAAGTAGACCTATTTGTGATAAGTATCCTGCCATTTCTGTCATTTCTATAAGTTGATTGTCTAGACCAAGGCGCGTGGCTAGTTGTTTACAGGTAGCAGCAATATTTTGAGCTTGTGTTCCATCTAGGTAAGGGTTGGCATTTATAAAGTTATATAAAATCTCAAAAGTAGCGCGATGCTCATGCTTCTCTCGTTCATTTACTGTTTCAAGTTGTTTTAATACTTTACGGATTTGTTGTGTGCGCTTTTCTACCATTTGCTCAAGGTTGTTGTTTAGCTCTTTTAGTTGGCTGTTTTGCGCTTTAATTTTTTGTTCTAACTGTTGATTCTGGCGTTTCAAAGATGTTTTTTCTATCGCATCATTTATATTGCTTAGTAGTAATTCGTTTTGCCATGGTTTTTGTATGTAAGTATGAATTTTACCGATATTGACTGCAGCAATCGTGTTTTCTATATCTGAGTAACCGGTTAGTAAAATACGCTGTGGTTCAGGAGCAATGGTGAGTGCCTGTGCGAAAAACTCAGCCCCATTCATGCTTGGCATACGCATGTCGCAGATAATTACATCAAAACTATAATTAGCTAGAGTTTTAAGTCCATCTTTGGGATCTGAGCAGGCTTTTACGGTGATATTGTTAGCTGATAATAACCGCAAAAGAGTTCGCAGCACTATTTCATCATCATCAATGCATAAAACCTGAATATGTTGTTTGCTAATTTGCTCTGCCATGCCATTTTACTATGAATCATCGTTAATCAATAACATAGCCTTAAATTAAGCCTTGTGCTAGGTTTTAAAAGAGACAAACACAGTTTGAGATTAAAATGGATGATTTTAAACAAGCTTATTTATTAGAGAAAGCGGCCAGAGAAGAGGCCGAACAATTGCTTGCCGATAAAAGCCGGATTCTGGTAGCTGTTAATAGTGAGCTTGAACAAAAAGTTGCTGATTTAGAGCATCATCAAGCTATGTTTATTCAAGCTGAAAAAATGGCAACTTTAGGCACATTGTGTGCTGGAGTCGCACATGAAATTAATAACCCGCTTGCTTATAGTATGAGTAACCTTGATAGTTTGAAAAGCTACTGTGGTTTCTTCAGCAAGCTACTGAAATTATGTAGCGAGTTTAGTGAAAATCACATAGACAAAGAGGCTTTTCATCAACAGCTGGTGGATCTAAACCAAGTACACTCTTTTGCGTTTGTTGCTGATGATTTACCTGATTTAATTGATGATACAGAACAAGGTTTGCAACGGATTAGTAAAATAGTGTCGAACTTGTTGAATTTTTCTCGCCCTAAAAGTCAGGATATGCAGTTTGCTGATATGACAGATGCAGTGACAAGTGCGGTGAAACTTCTTACTAATCAATTAAGAAATTGTCATTTGCAATCGCAATATAGCCCAATATCTCAAAGCTGGTGTAATCTAGCTGCTATTAGCCAAGTAATTGTTAATCTTTTAATTAATGCTAAACAAGCTTGCGATAATCAAGACTCTCAAACAAAAATTACTATCAATGTTTATGAGCTAGAGCAACACATATATATTGACATTGAAGATAATGGCATTGGTATGTCAGCAGAGACCATCGCTAAAATATATGATCCTTTTTTCACTACTAAACCAGTAGGAGAAGGTACCGGCATGGGTATGACGATGGTGTATGCTATTGTGCATGAACATAAAGGTCGAATTGATATTCAAAGCTCGCAAGGAATTGGCACAAGAATGAGTTGCGTATTTCCTGTTTTGAGTCAGGTAACTAGTTGACAGTATTTCAGTTGTTGCAAAAATTTGTGGATTCGCTAGTGTAGAGCTAAACCCATTTAAAATTATTGAAAAGGCACGTTATGCTCAATCAACAAAGTTCAGATGTTTTTAACAACTATCTCGCCAGTCAAAGTGCAACGAATCAAGTGAGTTTGGATCAAGTGCTTGGCTATATGTCTGGTTTGTTAGCCTGTTCAGAGTTTTTTGGAGAGTCAGAGCTTGCCAATTACATTGCTGATAATGATGAAGCGGTATTCAACACCTTAATGACGGATTCTGAGCCACGCGATGCAATGATTGAGCTGCTCGATAATGTGACCGAAGCACAAGTTGAACAAAAGAAGATTTTAGCCGAATTATATCCAAATGAAGTAAACAGCAATGAGCCAAGCCAAGCACTGCAAGATTTTTGTAGCGGCTATATTGCAGCTTATATCGTGAATCAAGAAATTTGGCACAGCGATTTACAATTTTTACTGCAAGCGGATGGTCAACAAGAAAATGAAAGCGAAGATGGTCAATTGTTTATTGATAATTTTGAAGCAACTCTCGATTTGCTTACCACCTTTGCAATGTGGGATCAGGCGCTAGCAAACCACCCTGAACCAGATAAACTAGGCGAAGGGTTTGTGACCTTCTTTAACGCACTAGACGAGAGTTTATCTGAAATTGCCACTATGGCGTTAATGCTTGAAGATGAAAAGCTGGCGATGTTGGAACAAGATAAGTAAATACTCCTCACCTCAGTAGAGATAAGCTGATAGTTGCATTATTTTGCTTATTTCTGCTGTAAAGTGAATAATTCCCACCACTGAAACTCTATTAATACTATAAATAGAAATATTTATACCTAAGTCGTACCTCTTTTTTCTTTCATTTTGTGGATTTGTTGATAGGATGTTTTGTAAAGGTTAACTCGCAGGCTTGAGTTAGCTTTCAAACTTGTGATTTTAAAATCAATAATACGTGCTTAGTGCTTTTCTAAATTTCTCCAAAAGGGGCGTCTTTTGTTTTAAGGAAAGCCAGAATATCAACAGGATACACATGACAACACATTCTTTAAGTATGCTGGCCGTTGCGGTCAGTGTGGCTGTTTCTGCGACTTCAGTGCAGGCAGCTGAGCAAGCACCTGCTGCCAAAGCAGATAAAAACATCGAACAAATCTCTGTATTAGGCTCACGGGTTGCTAATCGTACGGCTACCGAATCAACATCACCCGTTGATTTAATTGATGCAGATGACCTAAACAAAGGTGGTTTTACTGAGCTCGGCCAAAGTCTGCAAGCGACGGCTCCTTCATTTAACTTTTCACGCACGCAAGTGTCAGATGGCTCTGACTTATTTAGACCTGCGACTCTTCGTGGTTTACAGCCTGACCAAACGTTAGTGCTTATCAATGGTAAGCGCCGTCATAACCAATCTATTTTTGGCTTAAATGGTACTGTAGGTGCCGGTGCTGCAGGTACCGATATGAACGCGATTCCGCTTACCGCTTTAAAAGGCGTTGAAGTACTTCGTGATGGTGCTGCGGCGCAATATGGCTCAGATGCGATTGCTGGTGTTATCAACTTATCGTTAAACGATTCAACTGGTGTAACAACGGGCTATGTGCAAGCGGGTAGCACAGGTGAAGGCGATGGTGACACTATTTCAATGGGTTTAAACCGGGGTTTTGATTTAGGTGATGAAGGCGGCTTCATTAACTTTTCTTTAGAATACCGTGATGCTGATGGCACCAACCGCGCCCAGCGTGATACTGGTGGCTCAGTTGATGTACCAGCAGGTACGCTATCTGACGAGGTTCGTTGGGGGCAAGGTAATGCTGATAGCGAATTTACGTCTGTGTTTTATAACATGGCGTTACCATTCGGTGAGACTGAGCTTTACTCATTTGGCGGATACTCAAACCGTACTGCGCTAGGTAATGGTTTTTATCGTAACTTTGACCAAGCAGCGAAGAACGTGGTGCAAGTATATGGCGATGGCTTTTTACCTCGTATCGATAACGAAGCTGAAGATATTTCGTTTTCACTTGGTTTACGCGGTGAGTTAAATCCAGATTGGAGCTATGACGTATCTGCCGTATATGGTGAAAACAGTTATGATTTTACGTCAAAAAACACCCTAAATGCGTCGTATGCTGCTGAATATGTTGCGAATAACCCTGATGCAAGCGATGCTGATATTGTTGCAAATGCAGGCCCTAATGGTGGCTACTCAGGTGGCTTTAGGTTTGATCAAACAACAGTAAATGCAGACCTGAATGGTATTGTTGATATTGGCCGCAGTGAGCCTTTATATGTATCAGTGGGAGCTGAATACCGTAAAGAGAATTATGAAATCGTGCCGGGCGAAGAAGCGTCTTATGCGTGTGGTTTAGCTAATTCAGATACTTCATTCCCAGCGGTAAACGACAGCAGCGTATTTGCTGAGTGTGGTTTCCAAGCTTATAACGGTTTGCGCCCTGAAGCGTCAAATAAAGAGAGTCGTCACAGCTATGCATTTTATGTGAATGCCGAAACGTTGATCACGGATGCATGGCAAGTAAGTACTGCGCTTCGTTATGAAGACTTCTCTGATGCCGGTGATGACATCATTGGTAAGCTAGCTACCCGCTATGAAATTACCGATGACTTTGCCGTGCGTGGTGCGATTTCGTCTGGCTTTAGAGCGCCATCATTGCAACAAAGTGCGTACACTGCTTACACTACAAACCTAGGTGCTGGTGGTGTGTTATTGCAATCATTCACAGCAACTGCGGGCTCTGATTTCCCATCAGCACTTGGCGTTGATAGTCTAGGTCTTGAAAGCTCTGAAAACTTAAGTGCAGGTTTTGTTTATAACGTAACCAGCGATTTATCATTAACTGTTGATTTTTATCATGTAGAGATCAAAGACAGAATTACCCTTGGCAGCTTAATGTCGGCGGACGATGTGGCATTTAGTGCCGAGGCTGTGGCTGCGCTTAATGCAACAGGGGCACAGCAAGCCAACTACTTCTCAAACTCAGTTGATTCAACCACTAAAGGGGTTGATATTATTGCTTCGTACCGCACCGATTTATACGACGGTAATTTCTCAGCAACCTTCGCGGGTAACATTAACGAAACTGAAATTGATGATGTAAATGCACCAGAGGGTATTCCTGAATCAATCGCCCTTGATGATTTACAACGTAGTTTCTTGACAGACGGTCAACCAGGTGAGCGTGCAACGCTAACGTTTGAATACGATCGTGGCGATTTCAACAGCATGCTACGCTTTAATTACTATGGTGAAACAGACGTTAAATACTTTGGTAATGACCACATTGGTTTGCCTGATGAGCTATCACCTACCGATGAGTTTAAAGACACAAGCACGGTAGAATCGGCGGTATTAGTGGATGTTAATGTGGGCTATCAGCTAACTGACGAACTCATGCTATCGGCGGGTATTGATAATATCTTTGATGTAACGCCAGACGAACTAGGCGAAGATGAAGCGCTTGATTTTATTACAAATAAAGCATTCAAATACCCTGTTCGTGCACTACCTTATGGTTTTGATGGTATGACCTACTACGCAAAATTAAGTTTTAGTTTTTAATTCCTAAGTTGATATGAAACTTAAATAGCGCCTAACGGCGCTATTTTTTTGCTTAATTGTAGTATCCGACATTTGTCTTTAATTAGAGAGTTGCAAGGGGAAAGTTTGCGAGTTTCGAGATACGAGGAGAAAGCCTGTTGGACTGGCTTTAGCCGGGAATGATCTTAATTCAGCGAGACACGAGATGCGATATACGAGTTTGTAGCTGCGATTTTAATCTCGCACCTTATAATTCGCATCCATCACCAATGTCGCGGCATAAAGCCGCTGCTACGTAGGCGTTATGCTTGCATGGCGCGCGAAATAAATTTCACGCCTACGTCTAATCGTTTTACATAGGTGTGGTGTTTAAGAGTTCATGGCTGAAGCCATTCCTACGAACAACATCAAATTTGTAGCAGCGATTTCATATCGCGTTTTATCCTATTCAATGCGCAGCCTCTTTGAGAATTTTTGTTTTCTCTGTGTACCGCGAAGCGCCTCTTTGTTGTCTGTGATTAAAATTATTTTCACAAAGAGAAGTTAATGAGAAGAAAAAGAGGAAGTGAAAACACCTCCTCCATAATTGTAATATTTTTGCTATTTCGAACCATTAACCACTCGGTCGCAAATCTCGCGCATTTGTTGTTTTATTTCGGGTTCTTTTTCATCGAATATCTTGTTGATCCGCTCGATATAGGCATGGTTTTCTTCGAATGGCACGCCGATTTCGTAGACATCGGCGGCTTCGCGTAGCATTTCTTTATCGAACTCACTGAAAATATCGACCATCTCTTGGGCTTTCTCTTGCTCAATACCGAGTGCTTCAAAAGCTGAGCGGCCCATACGCATGGTACTGTCGTATGTTTCGCGAATAATATCTCGACAACCGTAAGCCCATAAATCGTATACATGATGGCGGTCTACAGCGCGGGCAACCACATGTAAATGCGGGTAATTTTGCATCGCATAACGAACTAATTTAGTGATTTGTTCGGCATCATCAAGCGCAACAACCAGCAGTTTTGCATCTTCAATGCCTGCTGCACTGAGTAAGTCTGGTCGAGTGGCATCACCAAAGAAATTACGAATACCAACACGCTCTAAGGCTTCGAGTTGCTTGTAGTTGTAATCAATCACAGTCGTTTTATAGCCGCCAGCTTGTAAAATACGGTCAACCAGCCCACCCATTCTGCCTGAGCCTGCAATGATCACATGGCTATCATCGGGAAACTCGTCTGTTTCTTTTCCTGGTTGCTCACAAATGAAACGGGGTGCTATCACACGCTGATAAAGGATATATAACCCAGGTGAAAGTAGCATGGATAAAGTAACAACCAGTAAAAGTTGGTCGGCGATGTTGTCTGCCAATACATTATTAGAGACACTGTAAGCAAGTAGTACAAAACCAAACTCACCAGCTTGAGCAAGCCCCAGTGCTAGCAACCAGAGTGCGGCGCCTCTAAGACCAAAAATACGACCTAAAATAAGCAGTACAGCTGTTTTTGTTACAATCAATGCACTGGTTAAGAGCACAATGGTAGCTAGGTTATCTGCGAGTAATTGAAAATTGATACTAGCGCCAACGGTGATAAAGAATAATCCTAGCAACAGCCCTTTAAAGGGATCGATATTACTTTCGAGTTCGTGTTTATAAGGTGAATTTGCAAGCACAACACCCGCTAAAAAAGTACCAAGTGCAGGTGATAAGCCTACTAACGACATCATCAAAGCGATACCAATAACAAAGAATAGGGCTGTTGCAGTAAATAATTCGCGAAGCCGTGCTTGTGCTACAAATCTAAAAATGGGTGCGGTTAAGTAGTTACCGCCAAAAACAACGAGCGCTATCATACCTAAAGTAACCAGCGCTGCTTGCCAGCTCTCAAGACCCGCCACCAAGCTTAAACTAGCATGAGTGTCTTCACTTGTATGGGCTGTATCTGCAATGGCTGGCGCTAATTCAGGTAAAGCAAGTAAGGGAATAAACGCAAGCATAGGAATAACGGCTATGTCTTGAGTAAGTAATACGCTAAATGAGGCTTGACCACCATCTGATTTTAATAACCCGCGCTCTGAAAGCGTTTGCAGCACAATCGCGGTCGATGAAAGTGATAAAATTAAGCCTATTGTAAGTGCTGTTTGCCAAGCATGACCAAATGCTAAACCAATACCCGTAAAGGCGGCAGATGATAAAACCACCTGTCCGCCACCAAGTCCAATAAGCTGTTTTCGCATTGACCAAAGCGCTTTGGGTTCAAGCTCTAAGCCAACAATGAACAGCATCATTACCACACCAAATTCAGCAAAATGCTGAATGGCAATCACATCAACATTTAAAAATGTCAGTGTTGGCCCAATAACAATACCAGCGAGTAAGTAGCCAAGTACTGAGCCTAACCCCAGTTTGCTGGCAATAGGCACGGCAATAATGCCTGCAATAAGGAAAATATAGGCGATTAAGAGAAAGTCAGTCATCGTAATCCTGTTTGTTTTTAATTAACTATGGATGGTTTCGCTAGTTTTGCCAGTAGTTAGGTAGTGAATGCAATCAAAAAGCGAATTTAGTCAGTAAAATGACAACAAGGAATGGTGTTTAGTCAAAACGAGTAAGACAAAATAAGGGGTAAAAAATCATCGTTTTTTTATTAAAAATACTTGCGTAGCGCTAGGCTAGGTATATACTCGCAGCACGTTTAATAGGAGTAAAAAATGAGTAAAAAGAAACAACGCGCGCAAGGCCAAGTTGATACTGGTCGTGGTGTAATCAACGACAATGTGTACGCCGCAATGGTGACATCTAAGCTGTTCACAGCAAAAGTAGAGAAACCTAAAAAAGGTAAAGGTGCATATCAACGTAAGGCTAAACATGCAGGACGAGAGTCCTATTTAATCGCTGCTTAATTAAGTTGTGATCAAATAGGATTTTTGTGAAAAGCAAACACTGAGTGTTTGCTTTTTTTATGACTAAAATTCGTGTTAAGAATAAATTTCCCCCAATTTTAATAGAAATTTTTACCTAAAAACTAATTTATTCGTTATATACCCAGAATCGATACAGTAATTATTTTTGTTTTACCTCACATAACCTCTGACTATTTTGTGCGCAAACCAGATAAACCGTACTTTTGTGGTTAAAATATTGTTAATTTTATGTTCATTTTTACACTGTAGAATCATCCTCGTTTTTGCTTTTCAATAAAAATAATTAATTCTTTTTTAGTGTTTATATTTAAATTTTGCATCAAAAAGTGTGTTTATTTTACCCTTTATAGGTAAATGCAAACTTGACGTAATAGCACTTTGTGTTACTTTAAAGTTGGATTTGTAAAATAAATGTTATTAAAACTTTGGGCGGAGGGAGCGAATGAGCTCGCATAAATTAATAAAAAATGCCTTTAAACTGAGTGCGCTGTCACTAGGTTTATACGGCTTTACAGCACAGGCTGCGATTGATTGCAGCAACTTAGAAGTGTGGCAACAAGGGCAAACTCATGTTGGTGGTGATCAGGTTCAAGCACAAGGGAGCGCTTATGAAGCCAAGTGGTGGACGCAAACTAACCCTGTGGAGACTTCTGGTGTCGATCAAGAGTGGCGTTTATTGGGTGTTTGTGACAGCGTTGTCAATGAAAATAAAGCACCTCAAATTAGCAGCTTAACACCCGCAGAGGGTTCTTTATTTACCACAAGTGACAGCGTTGTCATAAGTGCGAACGCTGCTGATCCTGATGGTAGTGTGGCAAGTGTAGAGTTTTTTGTTGATGGTACTTCGCTGAGTGTTGTGACAAGCGCACCTTATTCAGCGAGCTGGCAAGCAACCCAAGGCAGCCATGTAATCAGCGCGGTCGCAACGGATGATTTAGGGTTAACCTCTACAGCGGTTGCACATTCAGTGAGTGTGTCTGATGACGTTGAGCCGGTTAACCAAGCGCCAGTAGCAAGCATTGAATTTAGCTCACTGCCATCACAAGTAACGGTGGGTGACAGTGTGGTGTTTGCGCTTTCTGGCACTGATAGCGATGGCCAAGTGACTGCGTTATCGTTAACTGAAAACAGCACTGAAGTTCATCAAGCAAGTGCCGCTTCTTCAAGTTATACGTGGCAGGCTCCAGCACTTGGGCAATTTTCATTTACCTTAACGGTGACCGATAACGAAGGCGCGACGGATACACAAAGCAAAGTTGTGAATGTTGTTGAAGCAACAGAGCCAGGCACAGATTGTAAACCACAAGGCTTATACCAAACACCGGGTGTCAATACCCCATACTGTAGCGTATATGATGAAAATGGCCGCGAGAAAATGGGCCCAGATCATCCACGCCGCGTTATTGGTTATTTTACGAGTTGGCGAAATGGTGCCAATGGTCAGCCAAGCTACTTAGTTAACGATATTCCTTGGGACAAGATCACCCATATTAACTATGCCTTTGCGCATGTTGATGGTAATAACAAGGTCTCGATTGGTGATCCAAATGCAGCTGGCAACCCAGCGACAAACATGACTTGGCCGGGCGTTACAGGCGCTGAAATGGATCCAAGCTTTAGTTACACAGGTCACTTTAACTTACTCAATAAATTCAAAAAACAACACCCAGATGTAAAAACCTTAATCTCTGTAGGTGGCTGGGCTGAAACAGGTGGTTATTTTGGTGAAGACGGTACTCGCGTAAACAGCGGTGGTTTCTACACGATGACAACCAATGCCGATGGCTCAGTGAACCAAGCGGGGATTGATGCCTTTGCGAAAAGTGCCGTTGAGTTTATTGAAACCTACGGTTTTGATGGTGTCGATATTGATTACGAATACCCATCGTCAATGAATGACTCAGGCCACCCTGATGATTTTCCTATCTCTAATGCTCGTCGCGCAGGTCTTAACGCCTCGTATCGTGTATTGATGCAAAAACTACGTGAAGAGCTTGATATTGCAGGTGAAAAGGCAGGTAAACATTACTTACTAACGATTGCTTCGCCATCTTCAGGTTACTTATTACGTGGCATGGAAACATTCCAAAGCGTGAAGTATCTCGACTACGTTAACATTATGTCTTATGACTTACATGGTGCATGGAATTCACATGTAGGCCATAACGCAGCCTTGTTTGATACCGGTCTTGATTCTGAATTAGCGCAATGGGGCGTTTATACCACCGCTGAGTTTGAAGGAATTGGCTACTTAAATACGGATTGGGCTGTGCGTTACTTCCGCGGTGCGGTCTCTGCAGGTCGAATCAATATTGGTATTCCATATTATACCCGTGGCTTTAAAGATGTATCCGGTGGTACTAATGGTTTATGGGGCCAAGCAGCGCTGCCAGATCAATCAAAATGTGCGAAAGGGACTGGCGTTGGTGAGAAAAATCAATGCGGTAATGGCGCACTCGGCATTGATAACCTATGGCACGATAAGAACGATGTTGGTGAAGAAATGCCAGCAGGTTCTAACCCACTATGGCATGCGAAAAATCTTGAAAATGGCATTAACCCTTCTTACCTTGAAATCTATGGTCTAACGCCAGAAACCGATGCAGATGATGTATTAACAGGTACTTATACACGTTTTTACGATGATGTAGCGGTTGCTCCATGGCTTTGGAATGCAGAGAAAAAGGTATTCTTATCAATTGAAGATGAGCAATCAATGGCAACTAAAGTTGATTATGTTATCAACAATGGTCTTGGCGGCATCATGTTCTGGGAGCTTGCCGGTGACTATGATTATGACTCAGCGAAAGGTGAGTACTTCATGGGCTCAAGCTTAACCACACTTGCTTACGATAAATTTAACCAAAGTGGTGTGGCTTACAATACTCATCAAGGCAATGTCGATTTCACCCTGCCAAGCGAAGCGGTTGACGTAAGCTTTACAGTGAAAGACTTTCCAATTGGTGATGATAACTACCCAATCGCACCTACATTCGCATTCACCAATAACTCAGGTATCGACTTAAGCGGCGCAAAAATCAGCTTTGATGTGCCCGTTTCTACCTCGGCAATTTTCAAATCAAATTGGAATGCACAAGAAAAGCTCGGCATGGCTGTTGAAGCGAATGGCTCTAATGCGGCTGGCGATAATATCGGCGGCTTTGAAAATGAGTTTCATCGTTTTTCAATCACCTTAGTGAATGAGTGGGGCGGTATCGAAAAGTCATTTAACACAGGTGAAACCGTTGAGGCGCAAGTTATGTACTACATGCCAATTACGGGGCCAACTAACTTCACCATTGAGAAAAATGGCAAAACCTATGCCTTCAAATACGAATACCCAATGCTACCAGATGGCACAGCTGGCAGTGGTGATACTGGCGGTGACACCGGTGGTGATACGAGTGGCGAGGGAAGCTGTAACGGTGTTGATGTAGCAAGCATCCCTGTGTATCCAAATTGGCCGCAAACTGATTGGGCTGGTAATCCAAGCCATGCTGTTGGCGGCGACTTAATGAATCACAACAACGTGATTTACGAAGCAAAGTGGTGGACGAGCACAGAGCCAGGCACATCAGCTGACTGGACGGTGAGTTGCACGCTTTAACCAACTAAGCGGAGCAAGCACTTTGCTCCGCATTTCTACAGCGAGAACAACAATGAAAGTAATGAAATCAAAGGCATTGTCTTTATCGGCAGTGGCAACCAGCATGCTGCTTGCCTGTGCATCAAGCCATGTGAATGCCCACGGATTTTTAGAAAGCCCGAAGGCTCGTCAAGCGATATGTAATGCTGATGGTGGGTACTGGTGGCCTGCTGATGGCAGTGGTATTCCTAACCTTGCTTGTCGTGCAGCGTTTGTTGAAGCAGGGCATGTACAGTTTGTTCAAGACATTGAATTTTCAGCTAATACCATTGATTACACAAGCCTTGATGCAGTAAAGCAAAGCGTGCCTGATGGCCGATTATGTGCCGCAGGCGACCCTGAAAAACGCGGTATGGATTTACCTTCAGCACATTGGCAACGCAGTGAGGTTATTCCTAATGCGAATGGCGATATTTTAGTGCGTTTTTTAGCAAGTACGCCGCATAACCCGAGTTTTTGGCAGTTTTATTTAACAAAACCGGGCTTTGATAGTGCCACTCAAGTACTTACTTGGGATGACCTAGAGCTTGTTGAAGAATACGGTAATCTTGATTTTAGCATTGATGCTAACAACGGCCGTTACTATGAAATGAGCGTGTCGATTCCACAAGGGCGCAGTGGCGATGCCATTTTATACACGCGTTGGCAACGAGATGATGCCGGTGGCGAAGGCTTCTACAACTGTAGCGATATTAATATTGTCAGCGATGCGACCCCGACAGAGCCAAGCGATTGGGCAGCAATTAGCTACTTTGTTCGTCAAGGACAAGACGCTGAGGTTGGCGGTAGAGTGTCAGCGAGGTTATTTGATGAAAATGGCCAAGAGTTACTCACTCAACAAATGCAGATCACAGCTGATAACCAAGCTAATTGGCAGGCTGAATTTGCAGCACTGTTAAACCTTAATTACGCGCACTTAGTTAATATTGGCGTGCAAAATAGCGCTGGAGATATTGCCTTTGATGCGTCTGATTTAATGACTAATCAGGTCTTTACAACGAATGCAAATTACAGCTTTGCACTAAGCGTACAAGCGGCTCCTGACAATACCGCGCCAATTATTCATCAACCAGATGACCTTCAAGTCGAAGAAGAAAGCAGCACCGCGATACACCTACACGCCTTTGATGATCAACAAAGCACATTAACTTATAGCTGGGATGTACCTGCACCACTGAGCTTTACGGGTAGCGATGCCAACATCACGCTAAATGCCCCCTCTGTAGATGCTGATACAAGCTACACCGTAAGAGTATCGGTGTCAGATGGCGAGCTCACAAGCCAAGTAAGTTTTACCGTGACTGTGCTCAATAGCACTGTGGTCGACCCTGATCCAGTTGATCCGAGCGTGCCTGCTTGGAATAGCACAAGCCAATACAACACAGGCGATAAAGTGAGTTTCAACGGCGGAGTTTACAGTGCGAAATGGTGGAACCAAGGCGCACAACCAGACAGTAGTGATGCATGGCAGCTTGAATCAGGCAGTGCATCAATCGAGTGGAACAGCGGCAAAGCCTATCAAGGCGGCGACGAAGTAACTTATCAAGGACAGCGCTATCGAGCGCAGTGGTGGACCCAAGGAGATGTACCGGGTGCCAGCCAAGTATGGACAGAAATCTAAAGTTTTGTAGTTCAAACTTTATCAATAACAGCGTAACGCTATATAAAAACAGATAAGAGAGAATCATGAATATAAAACAATTAAGCGCAGCCATTGGTGTTGCACTCTTTGCAAGTGCAGCGAATGCAGCACCTTCAACACCAACCATTATTTGGGAGCCACAAGAGTACTCATTTGTTGAGGTTGATCTTGAAGGTACAGGCTCATACAAGAGCTTAGTGAACCGCGTTGATGAAGTCACTATCAGCATTGAATGGAACGCATGGAGTGGTGATGGCGGCGACAGCTATAAAGTGTACTTCGATGATATGTTGGTTAATGAAGGGTCACTTGCAGCAGGCACTAAAAGTGGTGTTATTAGCTTCCCGTATGATAAAGCAGGTCGTCACACATTATATGTAGAACTATGTGAAGGCGGTACCACCTGTGCTCGCAGTGAAGGTAAGCCAATTGTTATTGCCGATACAGATGGCGGTCACTTAGCGCCATTGCCGATGGATTATGATCCAAACAACCAAGATATTGGCACCAAAGATGGTCTTGTTACCGGTGCCTACTTTGTTGAATGGGGTATTTATGGTCGCGATTTCGACGTAACCAATATACCAGCACAAAACCTCAGTCATATCTTGTATGGGTTTATTCCAATTTGTGGACCTAATGACTCGTTAACAGGTGGCCCTAAAAACGCGTTAAATACTGCCTGTGCGGGTTCGCAAGATTTTGAAGTTGTGATCCACGACCCATGGGCTGCGATTCAAAAAGCGCTACCGGGTGTTGATAGTAATGACCCAATTCGTGGTACATATTCGCAGTTAATGGCGTTAAAGCAGCGCTATCCTGATCTGAAAATTTTACCATCAGTGGGTGGTTGGACTTTATCAGACCCATTTGCCTACTTTACCGATAAAGCAAATCGCGACACGTTTGTGGCATCAATGGAAGAGTTTTTAAGAACGTGGAAGTTCTACGACGGTGTTGATATTGACTGGGAATACCCGGGTGGTCAGGGTGCTAATCCAAACTTAGGCGACCCAGTTGCTGACGGCCCTGCATACGTTGCGTTAATGCAAGAGCTGCGCGCAATGCTTGATAAGCTTGAAGCCGAGACAGGTCGTGAGTATGAATTAACATCAGCGATTGGTGCGGGTTACGACAAAATTGAAGATGTTGATTATTCACAAGCTCAACAATATATGGATTACATTTTCTTAATGAGCTATGACTACTATGGTGCATGGAGCAATGTGACAGGCCATCAGGCTGCGCTTTATTGTTCATCGCATTTCCGTGTTGGTCAGTGTGATGGCACGGGTGTTGATGAAGAAGGCGTTCCATATAAAGGCCCTGCTTACACAACTGATAACGCAGTGCAAAATCTACTTGCGCAAAACGTACCATCGAAGAAAATCGTGGTAGGTGCCGCTATGTATGGCCGTGGCTGGGAAGGCGTTTATCCAGAAAATGCCACTATCGCTGATAACCCTATGACAGCACCGGGCAACGGCAAACTTAAAGGCACTACAGCGCAAGGCGTATGGGAAGATGGTGTAATTGATTATAAAGGCATCAAAACTTACATGCTGGGCGCTGCAGAAAATGGCATCAATGGGTTTGAAACAGGTTATGACGAACAAGCCGAAGCCGCTTATGTATGGAACCGCAGTAACGGTAAATTAATTACATACGATAACCGTCGTTCTGTTTTGGCAAAAGGTGCTTATGTTAATCAATATAATCTAGGTGGTCTGTTTGCATGGGAAATTGACGCTGATAATGGCGATATTCTTAACGCTATGCACGAAGCGCTTGGTGGCACAGTAACTGAGCCTAGCAATAGAGCGCCGGTTCTATCTGTATTAAGCGCAGTATCTGTTAACTCTGGCGAAAGTGTATCTGTGTCTGCATCAGCAACAGATGCGGATAACGATCCGCTAAGCTTTAGCTGGACAGCTGACAGTGCGTTAACAGTAAGCGGTGAAAATTCAAATACCCTAGTTATCACAGCGCCATCAGTGACTGCTGATACGCAATACACGGTTGCTGTGAGTGTGAGCGATGGCGAGGCAAGTGTAAGCCGTAACGTTACTGTTAATGTTGTAGCACCAACGACAGGCGAGAACCAAGCACCAGTGGTTGCAGCAATTACTGATAAAACAGTGGCAGAAGACGCGAGTGTGGCTGTGGCGGTTTCGGCATCTGATGCTGATGGCGATGCACTTTCATACAGCTGGACAGTACCAGCAGGCTTAACGTTAGTGGGCTCAGGTGCTGATGTGAGCTTACAAGCGGGCAGCGTTGATGCAGATACAAGTTATGTTGTGTCGGTTTCAGTAAGCGATGGTCAAACTGCTACAGCAGTGAGCTTTAATGTTACTGTGACAGATTCTGGTACAACAACTCCGCCAGATGGTGAAACCACATGGGATGCAGCGGCGACTTATGTTGGTGGTGATACGGTGATTTATAACGGCGTAGAGTACACCGCTAAGTGGTGGACACAAGGTGAGCGCCCTGATTTAGGCGGCCCATGGGAGGCAACTTCACAACCAACCGATGGGAACGGTGATGTTGTGTGGCAAGCTGCAGGTATCTACAACGGTGGTGACCAAGTCACTCACCAAGGTAATAAATACGAAGCGAAATGGTGGACTCAAGGAGACGAGCCAGGCGTCGCGGATGTATGGAAAGCACTTTAAGTGTAACAACCACATTTAATGCCCATCATTAAAATGTGATTTCCCTTTAAAGCAGCCGCATGGCTGCTTTTTTGTGGGGGAAGTAGGTTGGGTAGAACGGAGTGAAACCCAACATAATCCATGTAAACCTTTTCAAATTTCTTATCTTCAGACGCGCGAAACAAGTTTCACGCCTACGGGGGAAAACATAGGCGCTGGGGCGTGATGTAAAAACTCTGCTACAGACTCGTATCTCGCACCTCGAATCTCTTAACTTTACTCTTTCCCCTTGAAACTCGCTAACTTAAGACATTTCCCGGCTAAAGCCAGTCATACGGGCTGCCACCTCGCATTTCGGAACTTTCCCCTTAAAACTTACTAACTTTCTGTTTCTCATTTCATACACTGATCTTTCAGGCATTATCAACCATACTTGAATAATATGATCTGTAAGTATTTAAGCTAAGGTGGATAAATGAGGTTAAGCGTGTTGTTTTTACTTACCGTTTTTGTATTTAGTAACTCGGTATTTAGCTGCGATAAAACCTTAAAAGTGGGAATTAGTCAGCAGTGGGCGCCTTATGTCTTTACGCAAAACGGTGAACTCACCGGCATAGATATCGATGTGGTCAACTTAGTACTAAATGAGGCAGGGTTTTGTGCAACATACGTCGTCATGCCTTCATCTAAACGCGGGTTTACAGAGCTTAAACACGGTAAAGTCGATTTACTACCTGCCGCAAGTTATAGCACAGAGCGTGACTCTTTTAGTTTTTTTTCAGAGCCTTACCGTAATGAAGTGATGCGCTTGTTTTGGTATCCTCATGGCCGGTTAGAGTCTTTAGACTTGCAAGGTTTGCTCGAACATCAGCAAGTTATTTTAACTAACAGCGGGAGCTACTTTGGATCTGACTTTACTCATTTAAAAGAAGAACCAAAGTATAAAGAGCTACTCGTTACTGTACCCTCTTTGCGCCAGCGGCTAGCTATGCTGGTTGCTAAGCGGGTCGATTTTTTTGTTGATGATGAATTAGCCGGTTTATATTTAATTCAAAAAAATAACCAGCAGGGGATCGAGTTGCATCCGTATATTGTCAATAATGACAGCGTCCATTTTATGCTGAGTGAAACAACCCTTTTAGCAGAAGACAGAGCAGCTATTAACTCAGCAATTATAAACAACCAGCAAGCGATAACCGAGATTATCGCTCGCTATGTTAAGCACTAAGCTAGCCTAATCACTAAATTATCCTAAACGAGTCACACGCAATTTAATTCGCCCCGCATTCGCCCCATAAAAGCGGTTTAGGTCGTTGGCAAAAGGACAAAACTCACCTGATTTAGCAATACGAATATCAGCACCCTCAGCAATTTCAAATAAATGATCGTCGTTGTTATCGATAGCACCAATTAGCGCAAACCATTGTGCGTGGGGTAAACGTCTAAATGGTTCAAGCAAGGCCATTGGGATTTCTTTCACCCCAAGTTGGATATTGTCGCGGTGCCAACCTGCAGGTCCGCAACTAATGCCGTCGTCATACCAAGTTTGCTCTGGGTAAGGCGTAAATCGGTACGTGCCACCTTGCTCTAACATTAAGCCTGTGTGATTGTACTTTTCAGCGCCATACACAAACACATCTTTACTTTCGTCTATGCCCAACACCGTCATATTTTGTTTATCAAGCGCAATATGTGGGCTTAAGCCTTTAAATTTCAAGCGGGTTTCATCGCTATAAAGTACATCGTAATGAAGGCTTTTTAACGACTCCGGACGATAGCTCGTTAGGCGATTAATGCGCTCTGCTACTGTGTAATGAATGGTTGGTGCGAGCGTGCTTTGTTCGTTATCAACCAATACACAGCATTCGCGATCTACCAGTTTGAACAACGGGTTAAACCAAAAATAGTTTTGCTGATGACTAAGAGCCAGCGGATCTGGGGTAACGGTTACATCATCTTGTGCAATGAGGTTACGATGCTCTTCTGGGAGCAGAGTGTTGTAATTGATATCCGCGCTGGTAAGTAAGTTTAATGCAACGGTTTGTTCAATCAGCCACTCAATCGCATAGCGCAGACAAATGTCTGCTAAGCCATCACGATAATAGCCGCCACCCACATCAGAATGGGCGCCTGCAAACCAGATCTCTTGCACATGCGGTGCACTGTTTATAAGTGTGGGTTCAAATGCACGGCGTTTTTCATCAAGTGCCACGCAATGAAGGGCAGCTTTTATATTGCTTGCTAGTGTGTAGTTTTCAAAAATGACATGCTCAGCACCGCGGGTTGCTTTTGTTACTTTCGAAAAGCCTATTGATGCAACGGTATCGAATACACATAAGTACACATCATCACTGATAAGTGGCTCTAAACATTTGGCAAAGCGCCTAGCAAGAGCAGCACCGCGGCTAAAACCAGTTAGAAGTACCTTGTCGCCTACATTGTAATAGCTTTTAAAGTCGCCCATAGCCCGGTTTAAAATGCTGGCAACATCATCACCTCTTGGCGCAAGGGCTTGATTGAATAAACGTCGAAAGCGACTACCTTGGGTGCCTATACCTTGATAATAAAAGCTAAGTTGAGTTGGAAATGGTGTTGCGGGTTCGCTATTGAGTGCGCCGCCAAACAATAAATGAAGTTTAAGAATATTAGAAATACTGGCGTCTTCTTTGAAATGTGCGGCGCTGAATTGTTCAGCATCACGAGGCTCACTGCCTGTGCCATCAAAGTTGAAAATCAGCGTTTTAGCGGTCATAGCGTCATTCCTTTAGTGGTTTGTATAAACATACTCCCACTTTATGAAAATTTGAAGACAAAGATTCACCTAGACGAGCATTTTTGATGCTACGCTAACGTGGTTGCTAAACTAAAACTAAGTGGTTTATCAAGAGGTGTATTTTTGTAAGATTGTCAGTAATACTTGGTAGTCTTTTTTTATTTCAAATAATTTCGATTGTATCTCCTCAAAAGGGTGACGCTCATTGGCGATTAATACAATTAATTCGCTTAGGTGTTGATCTAATCTTGTAGCACCTAAATCGCCGCAGGCTCCTTTAAGTGAATAACTGGCTGATGTAGTTGTTTTAAAGTCTCTGTTCTGTATGGACTGAGATAGTGACGCTAATTTGACATGAGAACTATCTAAAAACATTTTGCTTACTCTAATGAGCAAGACCTCATTGTTCATGAGTCGGTAAAGTGCAGCTTTTTTATTCCAATGGTTCAATTCTAAACTTTCGCTTTTCGAGTTTGTTGTTTGCTGCTTCCCTGACATCTCACTGTTCATTTTTTATTTGCCTTTATAGTTATGTCATTTTGAAAAAATCTACAAAAATTTAAATTATTCACTGGTTGCGATAATACAAACGCAGCGATTTCTTCCTTGTTGTTTAGCCTGATATAGCGCTGTATCTGCACTGTTGATTAAATTTTCTGGAGTAAAATTTTTATCATCTGACAGTGTTGCGCTTCCCACGCTTATCGAGACTATTCCTGACTCTGTAGTTGGGTGTTTAATAGCTAGATTTTTAATGTTGGCCAATAGCTTATGAGCAATAAACTGTGCTCCTTGAATATCGGTATCAGGTAAAATACAGAGGAATTCTTCACCACCGTAGCGAATAGTTGTGTCTGTTGGTCGGTTAATACTATTTTTGATTTCTGTAGCTACTTTTATTAAGCAGTTGTCGCCTTGTTGATGTCCAAGCTGATCGTTGTATTGTTTAAACCAGTCTATATCGATCATCAGCACAGATAGTGCCTGACTATGACGTTTCGCAAGTAATAGATTTTGCGTCAGAGTCGTATTTAAAGAACGGCGGTTTTTTAATCCCGTTAGGCTGTCTTGCTGTGTCTGTTGTTTTAAAAGATCTGCTTGTTTCTTTAATGTCAGGTGTGCAGTCACTCTGTTTAGAAGGGTTACACCATAGACTGGCTTAGTTACAAAATCCACAGCGCCTGCTTGCCAGCATTGGTTTTGATCTTCTTGATCCATAATTGCAGTGATGAATATAACCGGAATATCTTTATAAGAAGGGTGAGCTTTTAGCTCTTTACACACATCAAGACCACTCATAGACCCTAACATGACATCTAACAATATTAGATCGGGTTTAATAGAGTCACAAACAGACATCACTTCTTCACCACAATTAATCGTGTGGGTTTTAAAATGTGATGCTAGTAGGCCTTCAATGACAGTCGCATTGATTGGCTCGTCATCGACTATCAAAATGATGGAATCATCAATCAGTTTGTTGTTATTTACTTCATTAGATTGCAAATTATCTTCTCCCTGAGTGTTGATTAAGCATAGACTGAATTTTTAGAATTTCTACAACTAAAGAATGGAAAATTATATTTTTTATTGGCGCTACTGATGAGATAGGACTAGAGTTTTTTTAGTTACATTAATTGAGGTCATAGTCTTGCTTTTTTCTCATCTAAATAATCGGCAGAGTAAAATACTCGTTGTTGATGATGAACCTACAAGTCTATTGGTGATGACTGAGGCTCTTGGTGATTTAGGTGAAGTTATTGGATGTGCGTCAGGAGTTGAAGCCTTAGGTGTAGCATTTTCATTCAGGCCCGATATTATTTTACTTGATATTGAAATGCCAAATATGAATGGCTTCGAAGTATGCAAAGCAATTAAACAAAACCCACTAACAGCCCTATCAATCGTTATTTTTGTTACCTCGCATAATGAACAAATATTTGAGTATCAGAGTTTTGAGAATGGTGGAGTTGATTTAATTCATAAGCCTGTAGACTTAAATCTATGTCGGTTGAGAATAGTAAATCATCTAAAAATGAAGCAACAGGAAGCGCAAATAAGTACTGCAAAAGATGACGTTGCGGCACTAATAGCTCAAGTTCCGGTATTTATTTCTTATTGGTCAGTGCAAGAGCTAAACCTTTTTAATAATGACATGACTTGTCAGTGGTTTGCCGTAAGTGGCAATGAGATGATTGGCCACAGAGCTAAAGATATTCTTCCTGATGATCTATACCTTGCTTTGCATAACTGTTTAGAAGAGCAAAAGCCGCAGGAAGTGTTAAATGTACCGTTTGTCGATCCGAGCGATAATATTGAGCATGTTAGGGCACAAATTAATTTACAATTTCATGAAGGACAAGCGGTAGGCGTTATATTGACGCTTACGGATATAACATCAATTAAGCGCACTAAAAAGTTATTAGCTGCTGAGTCTGAGCGATTGCGAGTAATGCTCAACTCGATTGGTGATGCGGTTATCGCAACAGATAATGAAGCCCATATTACGTTTATGAATCCCATTGCTGAAAAGCTAACGGGTTATTCAGCACAGCAGGCTCAGGCAAAACATATTGATGACGTGATGAAGTTGACTGATGCGTATTCAGGACAAAACCTAGTTAATCCTATCCTACTTGCTTTGCGAGAAAATCGTATTGTTGCTATGTCGTTAAATACCCAATTAACAGCATTAGATAACCGTGTTTATCGAGTCGAAGATTCTGCTGCGCCAATTCGTGATGATGATGGTCGTGTCAGTGGTGGGAT
Source organism: Pseudoalteromonas sp. BZK2 (assembly GCF_014349195.1). Classification (NCBI taxonomy): domain Bacteria; kingdom Pseudomonadati; phylum Pseudomonadota; class Gammaproteobacteria; order Alteromonadales; family Pseudoalteromonadaceae; genus Pseudoalteromonas; species Pseudoalteromonas sp. BZK2. The sequence goes on from NZ_JACSOG010000008.1 coordinate 43,212, forward strand.
CATCGTTTTTCACGATGTTAGTGAGTCAGTGGCAATGGCAGTTAAAATGAGTCACCTTGCTAATCATGACTTACTAACCGACTTGCCTAATCGAGTCTTGCTTTATGATAGAGTCTCCCATGCTTGCAAAGTAGCCAAGAGCAAGGAGCAACAAGTTGCTTTAATTTTAATTGATATTGATCATTTTAAATACTTGAATGACACACTTGGTCATCAACAAGGTGATTTAATAATTAAACTTGTTGCGAAGCGATTAGAATCTTTAATTGATTTAAACTACACATTAGCGCGGATCGGCGGTGATGAATTTGCGATATTAATCCCTGAAATAAAGCTAACATCAATTATTGATGTGATTGCTACTGACATCATTAATACAATGAGTGAACCATTCAAAATTGATGAACAACCTTATATTTTGTCAGTGAGTGTAGGTATTAGCATTTATCCTAGAGAATCAGTGACAGCAGAAGATATGATGACTCATGCTGATGCCGCTATGTATAAAGCGAAAGAGCAAGGGCGTAATCGCTTTTGTTATTACTCAGATGATTTAGAGCATCAGTTTAAACAGCGCCAAAGTGTTGAAAAACTGATTCGTACTTCGATAGAAAACGACAAGATAGAAGTTTATTATCAACCCAAGGTCGCACTGGGTTCACAAAAAATAGTCGGTGTTGAAGCACTTGTTCGGTTACGAGATACTAATAATCAAATTATATTGCCAGTTGAATTTATTCCTTTAGCTGAAGAGACTGGACTTATTAACGCTCTTGGTGAGTCAGTTTTAAAGCAAAGTTGTTACGCAGCAAAGGAGTGGTTAGATAAAGGCTTTCGTATCAAGGTTGCTGTCAATATTTCAGCAAAACAGTTTACGGATAAAAACTTTTGCAACTTTGTGGCGCAAACTCTCCAAATGTCGGGCTTACCGAGTGAATTGCTCGAATTAGAAGTTACAGAAAGTGCGTTAATGGAAGATTTTGAAGTAACTAAGAGCATGCTGAATGATTTAGCGGTGCTTGGCCTGACTATTGCGATTGATGATTTTGGAACGGGTTATTCCAGTCTTTCATATTTAAAGCTTTTTCCGGTCGATGTTTTAAAAGTAGATCAATCATTTGTTAGAGACATGATGGTTGATTCGCAGAGTATGGATATAGTCAAGACAATAACAAGCTTAGCTCATTCATTAAGTCTATTAATTGTTGCCGAGGGAGTAGAAGAAAAACAGCACCTAAATAAGTTGATCGATTTAGGCTGTGAACTTGGGCAGGGGTACTATTTTTATAAGCCCATGCCCAAAGAAGAGTTTGATAAGCTATTAGTTTAAGTCACGGTATGGCTGTATAGGATGCCACAGCCGATAAAAATAAGTGCAACACCGCCAATTGCTTCGGCTTTTTTGCCTACCCAGCCACTCATTACGTTACCAAGTAGCGCGCCGATGGTAACCATAATTGTGGTTGCTAGGCCTATCATGGCGGCAGCTAAGTAAATATTCACTTTCATGAAAGCAAGGCTGATACCTACTGTCATCGCATCGATACTGGTGCCAACGGCAGTTAGTAGTGTGGCAATGAAAGAGCGCTTGGTATTCGGTGCAAGTTCTTCTTCATCGTCGTCATCTTCTTTACGACTCTCTAGCAACATATGAATGCCTAAACCCACTAACAACACAAAAGCAATCCAGTGATCAAAGGCTTCAACGTAATCTGCACCGGCACTGCCAATCAGCCAGCCAACAATCGGTGCGATAGCTTCGATACAGCCAAACAATAAACCAAGCTTGATTGCACTCAGAACACGAGGATTTTTAAGTGTACTGCCTTTGGTGATTGAAGCTGCAAAAGCATCAGTCGACATTGCAAGCGACAAAACGCTTAGCGTAATAATATTCAATTTTTGCGCCCCACAAAAAGTGGGCATTATACGCGGCTAAGCCGTAAACAGATAGGTTAATTTGCGGCTCAAATTAGTAAGGGGCTTAATAAGCGCTGTACTGATAGTTATTCATTACAGTGCCATCTTTGGGTGCAAGTTTTGGCTCAAGTTTAATAAGCTCTTCATAAACATCAGGAACAAAAACTTTTAGACGCGCGGCACGACGAAAGTGGTTAGGCTCATATTGCTCAATAAGTTTTAATGCGCTTGGCATATAGTCTGCGAGGGTTTGCGTGTTATAGCTTTGCTCCAGTGCTTGGTCGAGAATATCAAGCCCAGGTTTAGAAAAATCATGCGTAACTGCAAGGCTCATTAAAAACTTAACTGCTGCATTTGAATGCATGCTTGCATAAAAATACATATCGTTGTTTTGCATGTCTTTTAATGAAAAATCAAAGCCGTTATCAGCTAACAATTGCCATTGTACTAATGGTAACTTAGTAAATACAAAAAGATTTTCAGGTGCAGTTGGGTCGACTCTGTTTTGCCAAATAGATGTTAATTGTTGAGTGTTTTCTACTGTTGCTGCGAGCAACATATCTGTCTGGTGGGTACTCAGTTTTGCTGTTTGGGTGATACTGGCAATGGTATTAAAGTCTTTTTCAATAATTGCTTCTTTGTAGGTTTGGTACTGCGTTGAGGTTTGATATTTATAATCATTTAAATGCAAGAATTGCCAATTATGAACCTGCACAGGGTCGATGGCTTGAAGGGTGTCGAGGGTAAGTAAGCCTTGTTGCGCTTCGAGTGTTTCTAATTCTTTGAGTGCTTGAGAGCGTGTTTTTATCGCTTCTAGCGAATAAATCCGCTGATCTATCGTTTCACACTCAGGAGATACTTTTTTGGCTTGCTGTTTTTGTAGTTCATAGGCGCTGAGTGCTTTTGATATTGCAGAGTTATCTTTTTCTTTACGTTTAAATGCTAGGTTATTTGGGATTAGCTTTAAATCTATAAACTGAGAAAAAGCATCATTAGCAACTTGGTCGCCAACAAATAAAAGGCTACTCGGTAAGAATGAAGATTTAAGCATCAGCAGCCTATCGTTCGGTGTGTCGCGCACAAGCTCGCCGTGAGCTCGATAACCTTTATTTTTTAGATAACTTAGTGTTTCTAAGTGTTTGCTCTCTAGTGGCTGCACTTCGCTATTCGAGCTGCCTTTTAGGTTTACAATGGCAATATCCATAGCCGTAAATACATTTGGCTGATTAGTGGGCTCAATACCTCGCTCACTTAATAACTTTAAAATTGGCACGTTAAATTCACTCACAGCGACATCTGCAAGGTTTAAATACAGTTGTTCATCGATAAAGTCATCACTCATTGCTGTAGGCGAGCCGTTTAGCTGTGCTGTTTGAGAGATGAGCGCTGTTAGGTAATCATTAGGTAAGTTGCTTTTTAAAGCCACAGCAATGTCGTTAACAGTAAACTCTTTGCTAGATATTGCGTTTTCAAACTCAGTTAAACTAAGCGCATGAGCATTAACAAGAAACAAAATAGATGGTGAAATGAGCCTTGATGGGCCGATTTTAAACGGCGTTTTTAAATAGGTATTAAAATCATCGTTGTTATCCAATAGTTTGTACAATGCTGTTTTGTTTACTTGCTCAGGTATTGGCACATTAAACATCATTGAGCCAGTATTTTGACTAAGGGGTTCATTAATTGCCGTTAGTTGATTGATTGTATCTATATCAAAATAATCAATGACCTCAAGCCCTTGCCAGTTTTTTAATATGCCAACTGATGAGGCATATTGAAATTGCTGTTCTGCATTTTGTTTGATGGCGTTAATAACTAAGGTATTAAATGAACGGTAGGATATTTTCACCAACTCTGAATAACTTAAAACATCTTCAAGGGAGTCGCCGTCTTTTAGTGCTTGTTTAATCGCTGCTTCTATTTGACTGTGATCAGCTGCAGCTTGAGTGGCTTTTAAACTTTGTTGCTTACACTGGCGTTTGGCTAGCTGGAGTTTAGCCAGCTTTGATGCTTTGCTATTAGGCTGGTTTGATGGTTTAAAGAGGCTCGTAGCGTTATTTTGTTTAGCTGTAGCAGCAGTAGATGTTGATATTTCACTGCTTATCGCTTCGATGGGTGTGGGTTTATCTAATATCAGGTAGGTACCAAAGGCACAAACCCCTGCAAAAACGGTTAGCGAAATACCTTTTTTCATCTTCAATCCATGGATTTATCTTGCCTGAAGTGTATGACTTTGTAGAGTGATGTCAATTACCTAGGGACGAAGTGCATAAATAGCCGACAAACAACTAATTTGCCGGCTTTATGCCGTAGCTTAATGCAGTTTCATTTTTGGCCTAACAACGCGGAGTACTTTTTCGCTGATCCACAGTGCAAAAGTTTTTGCACTGCCATGGATAGCACGTTGATGCATACGATAGAGCGAAATATACATAAATCGCGCTATTTTACCCTCTATAAAAAAGCTATTACTGGTTAGGTTGCCCATTAAACTGCCTACCGTGCTGTAGCGTGACAAGTTAACTAAAGAGCCATGATCACTGTAGGTAAAAGCACTGAGTGGCTGGCCTTTGAGTGTGGCTATTAGATTTTTTTCAACACATTGTGCCATTTGATGAGCCGATTGCGCTCTGGGTGGCACTTGTGTGCCATCTTCTTGAGTAAATGCACAGCAATCACCAATCACAAAAATATCGTCGTTAACGCTACTTTGCAGATATTGGTTCACCTTAATTTGGTTATTGCGGGTGAGCTCAAAGATACCAATATCTTTAATGAAATCAGGTGCTTTTACACCCGCAGCCCAAACCATAATGTCGGCTTTGATATGTTCATCGTTTTTGGTAATAAAGCTGTTTTCTGTGGCTTCTTTTACTTGCGTGCCTTCGCGGACTGTTACTCCTAATTTAACCAGTTCACGCTTAGCTGAGTTTGCAATGCGCTCGGGTAATGCGGGCAAAATTCGCGGCCCCGCTTCAATTAAATCAATGTGTAAGCGTTTCGCGGTCATTTTATTAAGGCCATACATTTTTAGCATGTCTGACACATGATAAAGCTCTGCCGACAGCTCAACCCCGGTTGCACCACCTCCCACTATAGCAATGGTTAAAGAATGCTGTGGGTCGTCATCTTGATGTAAACGGGTGAAGTTATCGAGTAGAGCATGCTGAAAGCGTTCAGCTTGTTGGTTTGAATCAAGGTAAAAACAGTGCTTGTTAACACCTGGGGTATTAAAGTCGTTACTAACACTGCCTATAGCAAGTACAAGGTAGTCATAACTGACTTGGCGCTCAGGTAAAATACGGTGGCCAAGTTCGTCTTTTAACTCACTTAAAGTGATAGTTTTGTTGGTTTGATCTAAGTGGCAAAAGCTGCCGAGTTGAAAATTATAATGATGTTTTGCTGCATGAGCTGAGTATACAACGCCGTCTAAATCGGCATCAATCGACCCCGTCGCTACTTCATGAAGTAACGGCTTCCAAATATGGCTGCGGTTTTTATCGATTAAAAGTATCTCTGCTTGGCGCTTTTTCCCGAGTTTGTGTCCTAATTGTGTTGCTAGTTCTAAGCCACCAGCGCCACCACCGATTATCACGATTTTAGGAGGTTGGTTAATCATTACGTTGCCCTCAAAAGTATAATACCTAAACACTCTTGCGAAAAAGCGCTTAGGTATTGCAAGTCCATCCATCAATACCCCATGGCAACGCGCCCATTGTGCGCCTTTTTACTGGTTTTGTCAGTACCTGTTAAGAACAATATAGTGCGCTTAGTTATATCAATGGCCTTGGGAGATTGAGTTAAACACGTTAACATGGCTAATTCGCAGTAAGAGACCTATCATTACCTGAAAAGGGAATGAAAGTGAGGGATCAGGATGACTACACCACTACACACTTCGTTGAATCAATACTTTGGCTTTAATGAGTTTCGCCAAGGTCAGCAACAAACCATTGAGCAGTTATTAAACCAGCAATCGTCGTTGGCAATTTTTCCAACTGGCTCAGGTAAATCTTTGTGCTATCAATTAACCGCATTGCACTTACCCAACTTGACCTTAGTGGTATCGCCATTATTGGCACTGATGAAAGATCAAATCAGCTTTTTAAATAGCAAAGGTATTTACGCGGCAAGCCTTGATTCAAGCCAAACCAGTGAGCAAAGCCATACGGTAATGAGTGATGTGCGAGCAGGGAAGGTGAAAATTTTAATGGTCTCAGTTGAGCGTTTTAAGAATGAGCGCTTTCGTGAATTTATTAAACAAGTGCCTATTTCGATGCTGGTGGTTGATGAAGCGCACTGTATATCTGAATGGGGCCACAACTTTAGGCCTGACTACTTAAAACTGCCGCGCTATCGTGAAGAGCTTAATATTCCGTTGGTATTGCTACTTACCGCCACCGCAACTAAAAAAGTAAAGCGCGATATGTGTGAGCGTTTTGCCATTGCCCCAGAGCGTGTAGTGCAAACTGGCTTTTACCGAAGCAACCTCGATTTATCAGTGCTCAGTGTTGCAAGCCAAGAAAAACTTCAGCAATTAGCAAATATCATAGCCAGCCAACAAGGGGCAGGGATTGTCTATGTCACCTTACAGCATACCGCTGAGCAAGTGGCCGAAGGCTTGGCAAGAGCGGGCTTTAATGCAGTGGCCTATCATGCAGGCCTTGAGGATGATAAACGCTGGCAAATTCAAGATGATTTTATGGCGGGTAAAATCAATATCGTCGTGGCAACTATTGCTTTTGGGATGGGGGTTGATAAGTCTGATATTCGTTTTGTGATCCACTATGATTTGCCAAAATCGATTGAAAATTATAGCCAAGAGATTGGCCGTGCAGGGCGAGATGGTGCGCCATCAAACTGTTTTACCCTAGCAAACCTTGATGGCTTAAATACCGTTGAGAACTTTGTTTATGCCGACACGCCCGAGCAAAGTGGGATTGACTATGTCATTAATAACATTCGCAACGAACAAACGAACAACCAGTGGGAAATGCAAGAGTACAGCTTATCGAGCGAAAGTAATATTCGTGCTTTAGCGTTAAAAACCTTACTGGTGCAGTTAGAAATGCAAGGGGCTATTACGCCTTTATATGCTTATTACGCCGATTTTAAATATAAGTTTTTAACGGATCAAAACGAGCTACTTAGCCAGTTTGATACTGACCGACAAGCGTTTTTACAACAGGTATTCAAACACACTGAGTTTAAGAAAATTTGGGGCACACTTAATTTTGATGCGTTAACCCGTGCCACTCAAGTTGATAGAAAACGTGTGGTTGCAGCGCTCGATTATTTGGCCGAGAAAGGTCATATAGCCCTTGAAACTAAACGTATTACGCAAGTGTATGAGGTGAATAACTCGGTAATAAACCACGCAGATTTAGCACCGCAACTTCACCAATATTTTATCGAAAAAGAACAGGCCGAAATTAAACGTATCGCCACTTTAGTGCGCTTTTTTGAGCTAGATAGCTGCTTAAGTTATAACTTAGCCCGCTATTTTGATGACCAACATGCACCCCAGCAATGTGGCCATTGTTCAGTGTGTAGAGGACAGCAAGTAAAGCTTAGCTATTCATTAGTGCATCAAATGCCTGAGCAAAATGTGATTGCCAGTAAAGTTGCAGAGCTTAAACAGCACTTAGCCGCCAAAGGGATTAGTGATGTCAGCATCGATACTCAGTGCCGCTTTTTAGCGGGCATGAGCGTGCCTTTATTTACTCGTAATAAAGTCAGACAGCTTTCAGGTTTTGGCCTTTGCGAGCAACAACGATACAGTGACATTAAAGCCCTGCTACAGCAGTTGTAGCAGGGTCTTACATTTTAAAATCAGGCTCTGTAGCTTCGGTAAACATTTTTGACAGAACTGTCTTGAATAACTCTGTCAGGGTGTTTTGTAAGTACAACTGAAACTTTTCTTTACCGAGAGTTCTATCGAATACTTCGGTATCTAAAAAGCGTTTCATTTCACCGATAAACTCAGGGCTCGTGGTAAGTTCGGGTAACCTATCAATTAAATGAGAAAGCATGGACTGATATTGCTCAAGTTGATAGTCAGCAACTTTATTTTTAACTAGTTCAATATCTAATTGAGCCCCTTGCTGTTGCAACCAAGCAAGATCCCAAATGTCTCGATGTCGCACATACTTTGTTGTGGCTGGTAATGAAATTATTTTGTCAGCCATCACCTCATCGAGTGTTTCAGCTAAGATCAGTGTATCGCTGTATCCATCAGGCAGAAAATCATAGTTCACATTCAGTGGTAAAGGCTGTTTTGTGTAGGCCGGAATATTGGCAACTTCTAACTTAATTTTTTGTTTGGGTAAATCCTTTCTTTGTGGTGCAGTTACTACTGCAACTTGCCACTTATCAATTTTTAATTCTGAGTATTTAGGGTCTTTTTTTAACTCTTTCGGTTCTTTAACTGTCACCTCAAGGCCATATCTTTCGCCAATATACTTTTCAATACATGCTTTGATATCTTTTAACATGAATGAATTGAATTCTTTACCACCAGCAAAATCTAAATCTTCACTAAAGCGATTTCCGCCGTAACATAATCTTAAAGAAGTACCTCCTTGAAATACCAGCTTATCAAGAAATCCACCTCTTTCGAGAGCAAATAGGATGTCGTAATGCAATAACTCTTTTTCTATAACAGCTCGCATATGAGAAACATTTGTGGTTTGCATAGCGAGATTTACTAGTTGCGCAAAGTTCTCTTGTTCAGTTTTCATCTTATGCTTCCTCTGCAATTAAATGAGTATTTCGGCCAACTCTTTTTAAATCCCTTAGAGCAGTATTTTTCGTTGCAAATCTCAAAGAGCGATCTGTTTTCATTGTGTTTTCTAGAATGTCTAAACGGTCTCGCTTAGTGTGAGTAAATTCAATTGTACCAAAAGGCGTTTTATATTCACCCGAGCGTCCTGTTGTCATAATGGTCAATCTGCCAACGGGGATTTGTGAAATAATTCCATACTCTGAAAGTGCAGACTCTAAACTAACGTAATTGTACTCACCACGGCGGATTGTTTTTGCAATTAGCTCCAGCGTATCACTTCCTTTTGACTGAGCAAGAGCGTAAATAAAAATGCCATTTGCAACTCTAATTAAAAAGCCATCATCGATGAGTCGAGAAATCCCCGCTCTCAAGCTCCTATTAGTATCATCAAAAAAAATCTTTGCAAAATCAGACATTGTAAAAATATAACGTCCTTGTTTATCAAATTCTGATAGCTTTTTGATTGCATCTGACTTTTTCAATTTATTTCTCAAGTAATGATTAATGGCATATTTATATGTCATTATTGTAGACTTATTTTAGTGCTTTTCAAGTTCACAAATTTAACACTAAAAAGTGTCAAAATTGTACACTTAACCAATTTGAATACTGGTAGTCGGGTAGGTCAAAGGTTGGCTGTGCTGGCGAGTAAAACAATAAGCAAAGGTTAATGGCCCAACCCGACCTATCAGCATCAGCAGTATGATGATGAGCTGACTAGGCGCACTTAAATCCCCAGTTATACCTCGCGAAAGGCCTACGGTACTGAGTGCCGAAATTGCCTCAAAGGTGATATCAAGTAACGACCCTTGTTCAAGCTTAGTGATGATCATAATGCTGGTAAAAGCGATAAATAAGTACAGTATCATGACGCTTAATGCCTTGATCACTAACTTGTCGCTCAGCTGGCGGTTAAACACGGTAACCGTGGTTTGCTGTTTTAAATAGCTGCGCATTGCTAAAATTAGGATCACAAAGGTGCCTAGTTTTATGCCGCTCGCCGTACTGACTGAACCACCGCCAATCACCATCAGCAGCATAGTCAAAAGCGTTGAATCTTGACTCAAACCATCAATCGGTAGGGTATTAAATCCTGCTGTACGAGGAGTCACCGCTTGAAACCAAGCCGTTAATATTTGCTCAGACGTTGATAGCGGCGCTAATGTCGTCGGATTGGCGTGTTCAAAGAAAAAAATCAATATAAATGCGATGCAGTTGAGCACTAAGGTGGCAATTAACACCAGGCGGGTATTGGTCGATAGTAATGACCAGCGCTTTTGTTTGTAGATATCAATCAGTACAGTAAACCCTAAACCACCGATGATAAACAAAGCGGTGATCACTACGTTTACGGTTATATCGCCCTTGAATGCCGATAAGCTATCGCCACTTAACGCAAAGCCCGCATTATTGAACGCCGAAATCGTATAAAACAGACTGTGATAGGCGCTTTTTAGTGCGCCATAGTCATCGAACCAACTAATAAAGAGTAAGCAAAATGCCACCGACTCAATCACTAATGAATACACTAAAACATACTTAGCAACTTTGATCACCGAGGTTAAATCGTTAGTGTCAAAAGCGCGGCTAGCGAGTAAGCGTTGTTGTAAGCCTAGGGTTTTTCCTAAACTTAGTATTGAAATCACCGCCACGGTCATAAAGCCAATGCCACCTATTTGAATCAGCAGCATGACCACGCTTTGACCAAATACAGTCAGATCAGTACCTGTGTCGATGACCACCAGCCCTGTTACTGTAACCGCAGAGGTTGCCGTAAATAATGCATCGAGCCAGCTGATCGGTTGGGTGCTTGCCATTGGTAGCATAAGCAAGCCCGTGCCGAGCATAATTAACACAATAAAGCCGATAGTAAGCACTAAAGGTGGGTTTATTTTTTGCCGCTTACGGCACTTTACACCGCTAAATTGTTTTGGATAAACGTTGGCTTGCCAGTTGATCATAATGCACGAAACCGTTTTGCTAATTTAGTTAAGTAAGTTTTAGAGCCCAGTAGCACCAGACTATCGCCGTGACGCAGTTCGGTGTCGTTAGTCAGCTCTGTATTGAAGTAATCATCACGTCGTAGTGTGAGTGGTTTAATATCGCTATTACGTTCTTTGAGCAGCCAGCCAATTTTGCGACCTGAAAGCTGCAGATCAATGCCTAGTTCAACAATAAACGTGGATTGGTTAAGCGGGAAATATTGATTAACCATTGGGTAGTTAAGCGCTTGCGCAACCCTCACGCCCATTTCTTCTTCAGGGTGAATTATGCGGTCAACGCCAAGTTTACTTAGTATTTGATGGTGGCTTTTAGTACAGGCTTTTACCCAAATTTGCTTTACGCCTAAGTTTTTTAAGTGCAATACACATAAAATACTGGCTTCAATATTCTCGCCAATGGCCACCAATACGGCTTGGCAACTGGGTAAATCGAGCCGTGCTAATTGTGTTTCATCACTGGCATCAACCACCACGGTAAAACTGAGTTGGTCGGCATAGTGATTAACGGTGCTTTCGCTAATATCGGCGGCACACACTGTATGACCTTGTTTTGAAAGTTCTAAACAGGCGGTTACGCCAAAACGTCCTAATCCGATTACTGCAAACTGAGCCATAGTCTTTCTCGCTATTGTGGGTACGCGCTAAATGCTAATGGCAAAAAAACAGAAGTCTCTAGAGAGCTTGAAAGCTTTATAAAGATTTTATGCCGAGATAAAAAAACTTTATAAAAACTTTATAGTGACAAAATTGAAAACCCTTTAATCTAATAGGGATAAACAATAAGTGAAAAGATGATGCAGTCAGTATTCAAAATACAGTATTTAAAAGCCGCATTTTTAAGTGTGTTGATGCCACTTGTCGTGGTGCTTGCGATATTCCCATTTCGAGAACTGTTTACAACCACCGATATTGTGATGCTTCAGCTTTTGTGGGTGACATGGGTTGCGGTGCGCAGTAATCGCCGTGTTGCAGCGCTTACCACCTTGGTGAGTGTTGCCTGCACGGACTGGTTTTATGTGGTGCCGTATTTTACTTTTCATATCGAAAATATTGAATATGTGGTCACCTTTTTGGTGATGTTGATTGTGGGTTTAGTGATAAGCCACTTAGCCGGGGAGCTCAATACTAAGGTTCGCGATGTGCAAGCCCATGCAAGTAATAGTCGCTTATTGTATGAGTTAGCAAAAAAGCTTAATGATCTCGATAGCCTTGAGGAGCAAAAGCAGCTGTTTTTAACAACCATGACCGCGCATTTAAAGGTTGCGTGTGATTGGCAGCTAACAGCGTCAAAGCAGTTTATTTATTTAAACGAACAACAAGCGGAATTTGGCGGTATTGCGTTTGCTAAAGCGCTAAATGCAGAGCAACAGGCTTTGGCGAATACAGCGTGTTCTTTACTGTATCAGGTTCAAGAAAAAACCTTATTACGCGAGCAATCAGCGGCGATAAAAGTACAGGCGGAGCTAGAGAGGTCAAAAAACACCTTGTTGCGCAGTTTATCCCATGACTTACGCACGCCATTAGCGACCATTATGGGCGCATCAAGCATGTTGGCTGATGATAATATCCAATTAAGCTCTGAGGTTATTAAAGAGCAAGCAGCTAACATTTATGAGCAAAGTAAAATACTTAATCAACACTTTGATAAAGTCATGGAGCTCAGTAAAGTTAATAAGTTAGCTGAGAATATTAAATGGCAAAAACTGCCTATTTTGACCTTAATTAGCGAAGCAAAATCTCGTCGTCAGCAGCAACTACAAAACTTTAAACTGAGCATCGAGGCTCAGCAACAAAGCATCTGTTTTGGCGATGAAACCCTACTAGAAATTGCCTTTGCCAATATGCTCGAGAACGCAGCTCGTTACGGAGATGGTTCGGCGAATATGCAATTTATTGAAACACACAATGAATATCAAATTGTGCTAACCAATCCTTTTGCGAATAAGCATGAGACGAGTCAAGATGAAGGCGTTGGTTTGGGGAGTGTGATCTGCGATGTGGTTGCTAAATGTCATCAAGGGCGCTTTGAATTAACCCTCAATGAGCAAACAAAGCAAGCAACAGCTATATTAATTTGGAGTAACAGTCGTGGCTAATATTTTGGTTTTAGAGGATTCACCACCTCTGCAAAGTTTTTTAAAAACACTATTAAAAGCCAGTGATCATGAAGTTAGTGTGTGCGCCAAAGGGCTTGATGCGTTTGCACTATTAAGCCAGCAGCAGTTTGATTTAGTGCTGCTTGATTTAGGCTTGCTCGATATGGATGGGCAAGATTGGCTGGTGGAGTTTAGGCAGTGGAGCCTGCTCCCTGTATTAGTACTTTCTGCACGCGACGGCGAAACAGAAAAAGTCACCGCCCTTGATAACGGCGCCAACGATTATCTAACCAAACCATTTAGTGCAAACGAATTACTAGCGCGCATTCGGGTGCTACTTCGCACACAAACAACACCCAGCCTAACTTTGCAATGTGGCGATATTCACATCGACCCACATAAGCACATGGTCCGTAAAGGCGCTGAAGAAGTCAAACTAACTAAAAAAGAGTACGCTATTTTACTGTTGTTGTTTCAGCAAAAAGATAAGGTGTTAACGCATAACGCTATTTTATCTGAAGTGTGGGGAGAGCAGTATATTAACCGTCCTGAGTACGTGCGAGTACATATTGGTCAGTTAAGACAAAAACTTGAACAAAATGCGGCGAGCCCTAAACATATCTTAACCGAGCCCGCCGTAGGTTACCGCTTAGTTGAATAAACTATCTCTTTACCTCGCTTTGGGTTGAGTTTGTAACATTCCTTAGGTACTGTTTTAGATAATAATAATAAAGCGGAACTCCCTTCATTGGCCATGCATCAAATTAACAGACAAGGTATTAGTTCATTGTCGAATACACAGCTCGAAGATGTGATTGCAGAAATTGAGCAAGCTATTGAGTGGCACCAGTCATGGTATAAAAACTTATTAAGGTGTCTAATTGCAGATACTCCCGCAAATGAACAAGATTTAGCAGATAATGCTCATAACTTTTGTCGCTTTGGGCAGTGGTTTAATAAGCTACCTGATCAGACTATAAAGCTTCACCCTCACTTTTCTGAAATCGCTTCTGCACATAAAAAAATGCATCAAGGAGCGAAAGTCTTGTTGTCGTTAAAAGAGTCTAAGACTGTTATTCCAGTAAACTTATTAGACCAATTTCATGCGGATTTAGATAGATTACGCGAGTTATTTGACTGCCTTATCGATGAGTTTACTGAAGTGCTTCACACACGCGACCCTTTAACGGGTGCATCAAATCGTACGAACTTATTAGAAAACCTGCAAAAAGAACACGAGCTGTGTAAGCGCAAATCACTAAGCTGCGCACTGATAATGATCGACCTTGATCACTTTAAGCAAGTAAATGATGAATTTGGTCATGCTGCGGGCGATAAGGTGTTAATAGCCCTCGTGAAATGCATTAAATCTCAGCTAAGAAAATACGATCAATTATATCGCTATGGTGGCGAAGAGTTTTTAGTCTGCTTACCACAAACAGAGCTTGATGATGCTAAGTCATTTTCTGAACGGCTAAGAGCTGGCGTTGAGGCTTTAAAAATCGACATTAGCAACGATAATCACATTAATGTTACAGGCTCATTTGGCGTAACGCTGATAAGCGCCGATGATAATATTGAAACGGCAATCGAAAGGGCCGATGAAGCTATGTATCAAGCTAAAAAGTCAGGCCGCAATCGAGTGTGTGTGGCTTAAACTATTCTTTAACGGCGGTAAATGCTTTTATTAGGCCAGCTTGATAAAAAGAGTAAACGCCTGTAAAGCCTGATTCGGCAATGATGTTTTCGATGACTTGAGATTCTCTTAAAGCAACGTCATTTTCATAAGCTAGTTTTACTTTTTCAATTTGTTCAGGGCTGACTGCAGCTGATGACATAACACTTAACCAGTGACTAAGCTGCTCTGGGTAAGTTTCGCCACTTTGATTGGCACTTAAGTCTGCGCTGACAAGCACTCCACCTGCTTTTAAACGTTTGTGAATATCTGCAAAAAATGCCACTCGTTTAGGTTCTTCAATTATAAACTGCGACACTAACACGGCTGTTGCCGCATCAAAGGGCATCAAGTTTTTGAGTGAATCTACATAGCCATTATGAAACTGGCAGCGATGTGCAAACCCTGCTTGCGTTAAATTGTGTTTGCATACTTTGATCATTTCAGTCGAGGGTTCGACAGCGGTGAAGCGGAATGCGGGAAATGCCTGTGCTAAATGCAAAATTTCATTTCCGGTACCCGCTCCAACGCAAAGAATATGCGCATTGCTTGGTAGTTTGCTGAATAAAGGTGTCATCATAAAATACAAGGCCTGGCTAATGGGGGCCATGTTTTGCCATTGTGAATCATAATTAGCTGCTTGTTGATCAAATAAGGCGGTGACTTCGTGTTGTTGCATAGTAAAAACCTAGTAGGTAACTTTAAGTGTTACAGAAGTGGTTAGCTTACTTTATTTTAGGAAACTTTAAAAGTTACTTAATAGGGCATTCAAATGATATGGTGATGTATGCATACTCATTTGCTTAATTTTTAGGTTTTAACAATGAAAAAAGGTGCGCATTAAATAAGTGTCCTTTCTTGAACATCGCGTTTTTTAAAACTGCATCTTGTTCGAAGCCTAATCTTTGCAGAACCTTCATTGAGGCAGGATTATCTTCGCACACGTAAGCAAACACTCTGGCGATTTTCGTTTTAGAGAATACTGTTTCGAGTAGCATAGATGCAGCTTTTACAGTGATACCTTGCCGCCAGTACTCTTTTGCCAGCCAGTAACCTAGCTCACCTGAGCGATCAAATTCAAACTCGCCTGGGTGCACACTCACGCATCCAATAAGTTTATCGTTAAATATAACGGCTTTAATGAGCTGACTTTGACTACCTTCATTAATCCACCACTGAGCATCCTCGTAACTATAAGGAGAGGGGATTTTAGTTGATAGGTATTGTGTAACATCCATGTCGTTAAGAATTGCAACAAGTTGTTTTGCATCTGACTCTACGAAGTCTCGAAGTGTAATCACGCTCATCCTTTGGAGTTTTGTAAGTGTGTGTGCGAAGGCATTGGAGTATGCCTTTGCTTGTCTTTATCCGTATTTGGCTTCTAACTCATTTGCTGTGCGATAGCTCTCATAGGTGTTTAATCGCTCGAAATACCGCTCTATTTCTGCAAAATGAGACAGCATGCCAGACTCAGCGACTTTCTCTATGACGAATGACATCATAAAATCAGCGCCAGTAAGGTTGTCATCAACAAAGTACTTTCTACCTTTCAAATGTTGATTAACATAGCTGAGTATTTTACCAATTTCATGGTCGGCATAATCAGCAATGAAGTTAGTTTTACAGCCATCTTTTGTAATAAATAGTTTTAATAAAAAAGGCACCATTGCTGAGCTTTCAGCAAAATGGAGCCATTGTTGATAATCAATGTAACTCTCACTTTGCTGGTTTGGCATAAACTTACCTTTGCCATACTGAGTTATTAGGTAGTCAGTTATCGCACCCGATTCAGTAATTACTTTACCGTTATCTTCAATTACAGGAGCTTTACCGAGAGGATGAATTTGTTTTAACTCATCAGGTGCTAAAAATGTCTCTTTATTACGTTGGTAGGCGATAATGTCGTAATCAACGCCAAGCTCTTCGAGCAGCCAAATAATCCGCTTAGAGCGTGATTTGTTTAAATGGTGTAATTTAATCATTTGTTATCCTTAATAGTGGCGCAACATTATTTGTTGCGCCTAAATTTTTAAATTGGCTGCTGAACTTGCACCACGGTTTTACCAAAGTTTTCACCATTTAACATGGCGTTAAAAGCGTCTAGGGTATTTTCGAAATCAGTTTCAAGGTGCTCTTTGTATTTTATCTTGCCGTCGTTCAGCCATTGTTGCATATCTTGCGCAAATTCACCGTAACGATCGCTGTAATCATCAAAGATAATAAAGCCTTGTACTTTAATACGTTTTCTAAGAATTAAGCCCATCAACATAGATAGGCGATCAGGCCCTGGTGGTAACTCAGTTGCATTATACTGTGATACTAAACCACATAGTGGGATTCGTGCTTTTGTATTAAGTAAAGGCAGTACCGCATCTAAAACATGACCACCGACGTTCTCGTAGTAAACATCAATACCTTGATCACAGGCGTCCTTAAGCTGTTCTTCAAAGTTATCGGCTTTATGATCTATGCATGCATCAAACCCTAAGTTCTCAATCGCATGCTTACATTTTTGTGAGCCTCCAGCGATACCAACGACTTTACAACCTTTTAATTTGGCTATCTGACCGACGGTTGCTCCAACCGGCCCTGTTGCTGCAGCTACAACCACTGTTTCGCCTGCTTTTGGTTCACCAATATCTAGTAGTCCCATATAAGCAGTAAACCCTGGCATACCTAAAATACCGAGTGCATAGGAAGGAGTATCTGGACTTTCTCCTAACTTCATCAGTCCTTCTGTATTACTTATCGCATACTCCTGCCAACCAGTATAGGCAAGTACCCATTCACCTACTTTATAATCAGGGTGCTCTGATTGCTCTACCTGACACACTGTCGCACCAACCATCACATCGCCAACTTCAACAGGGTCAGCATATGATTCTGCATCGCTCATACGGCCTCGCATATAAGGGTCAAGAGATAAATAAATTGTTCTTAGTAAAACTTCACCTTGTTTAGGTGAGGCAAGAGTAGATGTTTTTAAAACGAGGTTATTTTCTGTTGCAGGGCCTGTTGGACGTGATTCAAGAATATACTGACGGTTTTTAATTTCAGGCATACTTATCTCCTATGATTTGTTTTAAATCCTGTTTAATAAATAGGTGCGGGCATGTAATTAGAAATCAATGGCGAAATTGTTACCGAGTAGAAAATGATAATTTCATTCAAACGACAATCCATTTTGCACGGTATAGTGTAAAGGTGTATGCTGGAAAAATAATCAAATGGCGAAACAAATTGATATGAAAGGTATTTCTCTTATAGCTTTTACGCTTGTTGCGGGTTTTATGGCAAGGAGTGCGCATGCTAATACAAGTGTTTTATCGGTTGATCCTATCACTCCAGGAAACGTATTTGCGTTTGAAAACGACGCAAGACGTTATCCAAAGCAAAGTGAGTTTAGTATTGTTCACAGTGTTTCGATGAGCAGTGAAAGCGGCCGACGATTAGCTGTGGTAACTGTTGAAAACAAAGCATCAGGATCGCGTATCTTACAAGCAGACCATATTATGGCTTTATTTGCCGATGGGCGTCGCTTACACCCGTTAGCTTTTGATGAAGGTATCAAGTTAGATGATGGTGAAAAGCGCTCACTGACTTTATCTTTTGGTGAAAATGAATACCCCATTTTAGCGGTATACACGAGTTTAGATGAGTAAAAGGCAGGCCCATGAAATTACCTAAGCCACTGGCAATAACACTACTTTTAAGCTCACCGTTAGGTTTTGCTATTGATAGTCAAGACTTTGTTAAAGATAACGTGTTCACGCAAGGCATTGAAGGGCCAACCATGTATAACGGTGCCCTATACGCGGTGAACTATGCCCAGCAAGGAACGATTGGCCGCGTAGATAACATGGGCAAAACATCGTTGTTTGTGCGGTTACCGAATGACAGCGTTGGTAATGGCTTACAGTTTGACTCACTAGGTAATTTATTTATTGCCGATTACGTTAACCACAATATTTTAAAAGTACCTGCTGGCAGCAATAAAGCAGAAGTGTTCGCCCATAATAGCAAGATGAATCAACCCAATGACATTGCTATCACCAAAAGTGGGGCGCTGTTTGCAAGTGACCCTAACTGGGCGAACGAAACGGGTCAGCTATGGCGTATTAATGCGGATGGCAGCACACATTTACTCGAAAAAAACATGGGGACTACCAATGGAGTAGCGGTTAATAACGACAATACCAAGCTCTATGTGAACGAAAGTGTGCAACGAATCGTTTGGCAATACGACTTAGATGACAACTTAAACATTAGTAATAAAAAAGTTTTGATTAAATTTGCTGATCATGGCCTAGACGGCATGCGCGTTAATAATCAAGGGCATGTGTTTATTACTCGTTATGGCGCAGGGAAAGTGCTTGAAGTCTCGCCTACCGGCAAGCTTTTAAATAGCTATCAATTAAAAGGCCAGCATCCAACGAATTTGGCTTTCAACGAAACGCAAAACAAAGTGTATGTCACCATGCAAAAGCGCGGGGCAATCGAAGTGATTGAACTTTAGCCTTGCTTTGCTCGCGTAATAGCAGCGGTGATTGCCGCTTTTGCTTGCGGACTATTCTTCCAGCAATTTGAATGCAGCATCGACGCTACTCGCTCAGCAATAGTGTTGGCATCAAACCCAGCTAAGTCTTCAAACGATTCAATCCCAACTTCTTCGAACCGTTTTATAACCGTTGGCCCTACACCCTTGAGTGCTAAAAGCGCGCTGCGTTCTTGTTCGTTAAATGGCATGTTTTTGTTCCTTGTTCATTGCGTTTATAAACTGATGAGGGTCATCTAGCCCCAGGAAAACAGTGTTAATATCACCCATAGGTTCATTGAGCTTAATTTTAATATTCGGGTAGCCAGAGTAGTTGTAACGTTTGATTGAACGAGCGCGTGCAATAAAGTCGGTATTTAAATCAATGGATTTGATATTTTTTAAAGCAATATTGTAAGCAGGATAGAGCCCATAGCGAATAATGAGTTGCGATTTACTAATAGAAACAGGGCGCTTTGCAACTGCTCGGTATTCTGCAATGAAGAATAAAAGGCTAAATATAGTTAAACCAGTGATTATGTTTGCTGCTGTTGATGACCACACAAAGTGTATGAAGAAGTGCATCATGGGCAGTTCTAATAAGATAATAAAAATAAAGCCAAGTAAGTTAGCTTGTGCGCCGTCTTTATTATGATAACTAAAATGCTGTTCACCAGTGAAATAACTAGGTTTAATGTGTTTAGCGTAAAAAAAGAAAGCCCACATCCGTGTTTCGAAACATAAAAAGTTTGCAATAGCACTTTGTTTGAAAAGCTTGTTAATTGGCCGTTCGATAGCTATATCAGGATCTGTCTGCTGGCTTAAAGCGGATTTTATTGCCAGGTACACAGTAATGAGAGCACTTAGCTCTAAAATTACAATCAAAGCTAAAAGCCCGTAACGACCTTGCTCTAAGTAATTCATTAAAAATTTGTTTTGTTCGGGAATAATGTAACTCCCCACTAAAATAGCGAGTGAGCACATCATCAATGCTTTAAAAGCCGCTTCTTTCTTATTTTTAATTAATATTAAGCAAAGTACAGGTAATACTATCAGTGCATCAAGCAGGTATAACCATTCAAAATTTGCTTTGCCAAAGTCATTTAGTGGATGCTTTCCCTGATAATAAATGCCCCAAAAAAGACTAATACTGATTAGGAAAATAAATGGAATTTTTGACTTTATTGATTTGAGCATAACACCTTCCTTGCAGTTTTACTGCTTATATCTTAAACAACAATCTATTCACTGTCCCTTTTTATTCTGAATATACTCGTACTTTCTAAAATAAAAAAGCGCACCGGGCAGGGTGCGCTTGAGGGGATCAATCCTGTGTAGCTAAAACAGTAGGATTAATTAGAAGCTTGGGGCATATCTCAGTGAAACACCGACTGAACGGCCAATCACACTGTAATCACTCACGGTGTTAAAGTGGTTTGCGCCTACCTCAGGTGTTGGTGGTTCACGATCTAATAAGTTATCGACACCAAAGTTAACAGCAAGTTCCTCGTTAACTTGCCATGCAGCAGCAAAATCTAAGTAATTTTGTGCTGAAATTGTTTCTGAACGGTCGACAGCATACTCTACTTCACCTATTCTGCGCCAGCCAAGTTGGAAGTTCATGTTATCTAACTGCCAATCAATGCTTGCGCGATGTTTGTAGTCAGCTTGCAAGATACTCGCAAAGTCGCCCGAACAGGCGCTGCCATAAGTTCCTTTACAGTCAACTTCAGGCACTGTGCTGTTGTTTTGACGGGTTTGTTTAGTAACAAAGTTACCTTGGTACGAGAATCTAAAACGACCACCCATTTGCTCTGGTGCATCAATCACATAATTTGCTGCAACGTCGATACCTTCTTGCTCAATGGCGGCTAAGTTAAAGTCATTAACGATGGCTGTGCTAATAAACCCCGTGTTTGGATCGCGAAGTACCGCACCACACAATGGGTTGTTCGGGTTCGGGTCATCAACATAACAGCTTTGTAGTGCCGCACCTGGCTGAATTTGGCTTACCGCATCTGTAACACGAATACTGTAGTAATCGAGTGATAAATCAAAGCCTTCTAAATAGCTAGGTGTATAAACAATGCCTAATGTATCTGATTCGGCTTGCTCAGGTTTAATATTTGGGTTACCACCATAGGTGTACTCTGCGGTACTTGAATCGAACTCAGTGCCAACAGGTGGCGCACCAAACGCAGCACATTGAGTTGCATCACCGGTGCCAAGTAAACATGGATCGCCGTTATAACGCCCTGCTAGTCGTGGCACAAACTGGTCGCTATTTTGGTCAAATAACGATAACGAGAGCGCTGTGATTGGGCTGGCAAATTCACCTAAGTTAGGTGCTCTAAATGCGGTTAAGCGGTTGGCGCGAATACGAATGTCGCTGTTTATTGCCCAGTTGATACCTAGTTTGTAAGTGTCTTCTGCTTCGGTATTTGAGTAATCAGAAATACGGTAGGCACCTTCAAAGCTAAGCTCTTCAGCAAACGGTTTATCAACTAAGATAGGCACTAAAATTTCAGCATAAAACTCTTCAGAGCTAAAGCTTGCATCCATATCAAATGCGCTGATAGACGCAAAGCTGGTGCCGTTCCTAAATGCATCGCCCGGTGTTTGTTTACCGGTTTCTTTACGGTATTCGTAACCGATTGCAAAATCGATAGCACCGGCTGGTAATTCAAATAAGAACCCAGAATCACCCGATAGTGTTGCTGAGATGACACTTTGAGTACGGTCGCGAGTGGTATAAAGCAGCGGATCGCTAAAGTCGCTGAAATCATGGTTGGGATCAAAAATATCGACTGAATTTGCAAGGGCAGCAAAACGACTATTACCGTTGTTATCATTGCGGTATGCGTTGTTGTAAATGGTGGCTACTTCGTCCGTTTTGCCGTACTGACCATATACGTCATAACGTAAGTAGTCAGTTAAATCACCTTTTAAGCCCAGTTGAAATTGCATTGAATCACGCACCGCTTCGGTGTGTTGCACGCCTAAACCTAGGTTACGTTCAACATTAACAAGGGCATTGCCTTCGCTATCAAACGTGAGTTGGTCACGTAGTTCATCAGGAATATACGCATTGTCTTGCGTGAGGGTCACTTGCTCGTTTACAAAAATCGGTGTTTGACCACTGGCACCCGCACCGTTTACGGTCACTTTAGAATACATTGCGCGGCCATAGGCAATGGCACTGTCGCTCACATCAACGTCAAATAATAAGCCCGCAGAAAAACGGTCCATCGGCTGAGTTAAATAACGGTCAGCTGTGAAATCAGTTGTTTGACGCTCACTTGTTACAGCACCAGAATCAGCAATACCGATGCTGTTGCCAGAGGCAACGTCAGTATAATAACCACCGCTGTTGATCATTGCTGTTGAGTTTTCAAGCGCATAGTCACGCTCGCCGGCTAATAGCTCTTTTCGTTCGGTGTAACCAATATAGCCTGTTACATGGCCGCGACCGTCGGCGATGTCACCACCAAAAATTGCTTCAAAGTTAAGCTTTTCGTTACCGCCGTCGGCACTTTCGTAACTGGTTGAGAATTCAGCGCCAGTAAAATCATCGTCTAAAACAAAGTTAACAACACCAGCTACCGCATCGGCACCGTAAACCGCTGCTGCACCACCTGTTAATACATCAACGCGTTTTATTAACCCGGCTGGAATAGTATTTACATCAACCGAGTTACGAAAACTAAATGGTACCGCGCGAGTGCCGTCAATAAGAACCAATGTGCGGTTTTGACCAAGGCCGCGTAAATCAATCGTTGATGAGCCAAATGAGTCACCGACTGTGGCGCCGGTGCTGTTGGCACCCGCCGCAGCTTGTGGCAGTTTCGCGGTAATATCTTCAACGTTCACTGCACGGTCTAGGTGAATTTGTGCTTCATCAACGCTCACTACAGGACTACTTGAGACCAGCTCAGTACGTTGAATACGTGAACCTGTTACGGTGATCACTTCAGGTTTTTTTGCTTCAGTGCTTTGCTCTGCGTGTGCATAACTAATTACTGAACTTACAGCGAGAGCTAAAGGTGATAGCAGCAATAGCGAGCGATGCCCTGTTGATGTATTTGCTTTCATGATGATTCCCTTGCGTTTATCATTTAAATCAACGCAGGTTGGTGTCTGACCTAGACCATTTAGTTAATTTAATGAGTCATACTTTTTGTTATGATGCTTGTGTGCTCTCCTTTTGGGGAGCTCACCGGTACAGTTTTAAAGCAATTTAAAAGTCTTTGCAATAATTATTCTTTAAATCTATTATTTTAAAATATAAACTATTCCAAGTCGTTAACCCGCTTATTTACATCTAATAAGCTGATTTTAAGTGATTTATTTATGCATCAACATATTGAAAAACTGTATTTAAGCGCAAAAAAAGAAAAAAAATTAATAATTGGTCTAATGAGTGGCACCTCATTAGATGGTCTTGATATTGCGCTATGCGAAGTATCAGGGCAAGGCATGGATACTCATGTCGAAGTCGTAAAGTTTACGACGGTCGACTACGACGATGATTATAAAACGCGTGTAAAGCGAGTGTTCGCCAAACGCGAATGTGACCTTGAAGAAGTCACTTTACTCAATCCTTGGATTGGTCAATTACATGGTGAAATGGTTGCCAAAACGTTAGCCAGCTGGGGAGTAGCAAAAGAACTTGTTGATGTGATAGCTAGCCACGGACAAACTATTTATCACTGCCCTAAAAACCAACACAAACGCCCTGAATATGGTAATGCAACACTACAAATTGGTGATAGCGATCATTTAGCCGTGACTGCAGGTATTACAACCATAGCTGATTTTAGACAAAAGCACATTGCAGCGGGTGGCGAAGGTGCACCGCTTGCTGTATATGGTGACTACTTGTATTTCACAAGTACCAGCGAAAACCGCATATTGCTTAATATGGGCGGCATTGCAAACTTAACCTATTTACCTAAATCGGCAGATGCACGAGCGGTTTTTAGCTCTGATATTGGCCCCGGCAATACCATTATGGATGCTTATGTGCAGCGTTATTTTGCACCACTTCATTATGATAAAGATGCCGCTATTGCAACAAAAGGCGTGGTAAGTGAAGATTTGCTCGCAGCGCTGTGTGATGATGCATTTTTTGCTTTAGGGTTTCCAAAAACCACCGGGCCAGAAGTGTTTAATCTAGACTATTTAGCTGCAGCACAAGTACGCTCGAATACGCAGAACTTATCGCATTTTGATGTGATGGCAACCTTAGTGCAGTTTTCAGGAGCAATGATTGCTAAAGCAATTAACCAATGCAGCGAAGGCTTAACCGATGTGGCTGTATACGCCAGTGGTGGTGGGGTTCATAACCCATTATTAATGGACACTATTTTAGCTAATTGCCCAGCGCTTTCTGAGATAAAAAATACCGATTCGTTGGGGATTAATCCAGATGCAAAAGAAGCCGTGTTATTTGCTATTTTAGCGAACGAATGTCTGTCGGGTGGGCAACAACGCTTTGGTAATACTGAGCAAGGGATCCCCGATATTACCATGGGTAAAATTAGCTTTGCTGACTAGGCCCTAGAAAAAGGCTAAAAAGCTTGCGCCAATATTACTAATGTAATGGCGTAAGCCCTGGTTTTTAGCTTGCTCAGAAGTTAATAGCTCTGGTGATGTGCTAGCTGCAATGCTGACATCAAACTGGGCGCTGTCTTTAAGTGTTGCATGCAAGCCGTGTAGCATTAATTGCAATACAAATTCACCACTGTGAGTAACGTTTTCTAAGGTAAGCATTATAACGTGCTGTTCTAGATCGTGTTGCGTTAAAGTGTGTGCAGTAAAATACGCCGATTCGCGCGCATCAGGGCGGGTTGCACTGATAGAGATCACGTCACCTTCATGGGCATCATCTGGTAGCACACAACAAAACACAACACGCTTTTGATCATTAGCCGCAAAATGCAATTGTTCGTATTCCATAGTATGCGCAAGTGCAGCACATAAAGGGTCTTCACTAGAGGGGAGTGCAAACGAAAGTTGCACCAAGGCACTGTCCATTACTTCTTCATTACGTTAGGTGATTAAATTAGCGTCAATTATTGATCAGTTAAATGACAGAATTATGACTATTGTCATATTGCGGATTATATATTTTAGAAACAGAGAAAAGTTGTTCTTTCTGTTCCAAAACTGGAATGGTTTCTGACAAGATTGGAATAGAAAGTCTTGTCTGGCAAGGGTTTTAGGGTTGAGGGGGAATTTTGGTATTTTGAGTTTTCTGATAAGGCGTGACAGCTGTATATTTGCCCCAAAGCTATAGAAAAACCATAATGAAAATATAAAGTCCTAGAGTTATACAAACTCAGTTTGGATTAATCTGAAATCAGCCATCTCTCTGCCGTCATGTTACTCGAAATGCCCCAAGGTGAGTTAACGTAATTGCTTTAAAGGTCTTCTTTAAGCAAGAAGCAGATCTCCGTTTTCTTTATATTATCAAGTAAGCGGCTTGACCCCTTTTGGCCTTTCACGCAGGGAATGACATTGTTGATTCTCTAGTTGTTGGGACAAATCCTATTGATAATATGTGTTTCTGGGGTTAATCTAATGTAGTGCCTTAGGGGTGGTGGTATGCTCTATCACCCACTCAGAGATGAGTGAACGTAATTTTGAAAAGCAAGTAATTGCTTTTAGTTTTAGTTAAGCAACTAAAGCTTGCCCTAACACAAGGAAGGGCGTTAACTCTTGATAACTTATAACTCCTTTGGCACCTAAATTAAGGATAATCATTTGCTTTCAGATAATATATGGTGGACGCGTCAAACAAGAATTCGTACTGAACGACGACTCCTATCTAACGCCTTTCATTCTCAAGTAATTCTTTTCTGGTATTCATTTTATTCCGTGGCAGTGTCTATTCATTACTTAAATGCAGATACTGACCCTAATTTGAACAAATATTGGCTTATATACTCTGTTTTAGTTCTTGTGGTTTCTGGGTTTATTAATGGCTTATCTTATAAAGAACGAGCAGCGTCAGTTAAAGAGAATTACGAGTACCTTAAAACTCTTTACGTTAGAGCGTGTGAGCATGAAAAAAACCAAACATCATGCTCGGAGCTTGCAAAGGAGTATGAGGAAGCACTCAATAAATGTGAAAATCAAGCACCAGTAGATTACCCAGAAGCTTTGTATGATACTTTCATGTCTGCGACTGACAAAGCACAAGTGAAACCGCACCCCACACAATATCAGATCGATATAGCTCTAAAGAATCGTAAATATCGTAAATTATATATTTCTTTTCTATATCTACTTCCTATTCTCATCACCATATTTTTAAACGGAAATAATATAGTTAGTTTTATCGCGAAATGCGTTCGTTTTTTAGCTGAGCTATGGTGTAGTTAATAATGATAAATATCAGAAAACAATTCGATAACTTTTTTTCCGAAGAAAATTTAACTCGGATTTTTCATGAAGTAATAATTTACTCTGGCGGTACTGGTATTGACAATATCAATCAATATACATTTCGAAAGCAGCAAAAAGAGCAAATTAAAATTATTTCTCGAAAGATGAAAGATGGTAGCTATGATTTTACTAAATATAAACTTAGCTTAATCAGCAAAGGAAGAGGAAAACCTCCGCGCGAAATATCTATCCCCACAGTAAGGGATAGAATAGCTTTAAGAGCTATGTGCGATTTTTTGCAAAATAGGTTTGGCAAAAGTGTTAATTTCGAACTACCCCAAAGCGTCATAAGAAAAATAAAATCAGGTATAGAAACAGGGATGTATGATGGTTATGTAAAGCTTGATGTATCTAATTTTTACCCATCAGTAGAACATAAATTACTTGAAAAACAGTTGAATAAAAGGTTGCGATTACACCCTGATATAACGGGGGTCCTGTTTTCAGCAATCAAAGCTCCCACTGTGACCCTATCAAAAAAAGATGACAAACAATCTGAAATAGGTGTGCCTCAAGGTTTATCTATTTCAAATATCTTAGCGGCCATTTATCTACAAGACTTAGATAAATACCTTAGCGACATACCTAGCTCTTTAAGCTTTAGATATGTTGATGATATCTTGATTTTGTGTGATTTTGAGGATGCTGAAAAAATTGCAAAGAGTGTAATTCAAAAATACTCAGAGCATAATTTAGTGATACATTGTCCGAAAGAGATGCCTCATAAATCGAAAATTGCTGAGGTATCCGATGGGTTTGATTATTTAGGTTATAAATTTGATGGTAACAAAGTTTCAGTAAAAAGCGGAAGCATAGAAAAGCTTAAAGAATCTTTAGTTGGGTTATTTACTAGTTTTAAATATTCTACGAAGCAAAGTAAAGAGTTTTTAACGTGGCGCTTAGATTTAAGAATTACAGGCTGTATTTTTGAAGATAAATGTAAAGGTTGGTTGTTTTTTTATTCAGAGATAAATGATGAAAAAACGCTACATAAGTTGGATCATTTCGTAAGTAAATTATGTAAGCGATTTAACGTTGACATAAAGCCTAAAAAGTTTGTGAAATCCTTCCATGAAATATTACATAGAAAAAGGCAAACAAAATATATACCTAACTTTGATACTTCCTCAGTTGAAGACAAAGGCAAAATGCTAGCCAAATACTTTGGTTATAACCTGAAAGGAATGAGGCCAGACCAAATAGATTTTGCATTCCGCAAGAAAATAAGTGGGCAAATTAAGGATCTCGAATCAGATATCAAAGACTTCTCTGTAAGCGGATAAATTAGCTGGTCTATTATGCCTTGGGATACTCTTGCAGTGTGCACTATGAATTCGCTGGCCTCTTATCAGCTTTTTGCATAGAGCGCTAGTCGACTCTAAATTATTTCTGTCCATAGACGGGTTATTAATATAACTCGCCTTTGTCCCAAAACGTGTTTATGCGAATGACTCAAAAGAGCGAAAACTGGACATTTATCTTTTGAATAACCCCAGTATTTGTATACATACTTAATCAAGTTGCTTGCATAGTCAGGAAAACGACCAAATCGCTCATTTTTGCCTAAGTTAAAATTGTAATCCACTTCAATTTTCTTTTAACTAGTAATTGGTTAGTGGTTTTGATAGAAATAGATGATTCAGAAATACGAGCGATAGTGTGGTATACAAATGCGCGATTAGCTCGCTATTAACATGTTGAACTAAGCCGCTACGCGGAGATCCAATGCTCACCAACTGAGCCACACTTACCTTGGGGTTATCCTATAACTTGGAGGTAAGTCATGAACCCACTCATAGAACAAGTCAAAACAGAAATAGCCTATCGAGGTTATTCGCAACGTACATGTAAAAGTTATTGCGAGCATTTACTTAAATTGAGTCATTATTTTGATAAGCCACTCGATTTAATTACCGATAAAGAACTGAATGCGTTTTTTAATGATCCTGCTATTCGTAAACTTTCTAGAGCAAGCCAAAAAGTACAGATAAAAAGTATTTGGTTTTTGTTTAAACATATTTTACATCGACCGCTGAACCTAGATATCGCATTACCAAAAGCGAAGACTCGTGCACCAACCTATCTATCTCGAGACGATGTTCGGCTGCTAATAGAAAGCTGTACGGATATGCGATTAAAAACGTTAATAGTGGTTTGCTATGGCTGTGGCTTACGCATTGGTGAGCTTCTACATATTAAAGTGCAAGACATTGATGGAATACGTAAAACCATATTGATTGAACAAGGTAAAGGAGATAAATCGCGTTATGTTGTCGTTTCAGATAGCGTTCTAAATCAATTACGCAGTTACTGGAAAATGTATCACCCAACGGGTTGGATGTTTTACTCGCGATTGTTAATGGATAAACCTATGTCAGCATCGACCTTTAGGAAGCCATTGAGAAAGCACGCACAAGCATGCGGCTTAAAACACTGTAATCCACATGCACTACGCCATGCTTATGCAACACATCAACTTCAACACCAGCTTGGTCATAGCGACATTAAAACCACGCAAAGTTACTTACATTGGTTACCTGAATTGGGGCATGGCGGTGTTGATTTACTCGCAAGTTGGGTTAAATCATGAGCACTTTGCACCTAGCTGATATTTTATATTCGAGTCTTGGGCATTATCGTCAACACCATACAATGAGCTATCAGCAATTACGCGTCTGCCAGCACATTCAATCATGCAGAACGGGTAGGCTCGGTTACCAAGCATGGCAATGTGATAGCTGTGGTGAGTCGCAAAAGATTGGGTGTAGTTGTCGAGACCGTCATTGTCCGCGTTGCCAAGGCATAGCCACGGCTAAGTGGGTGCAAAGACAGCAGGAAAATTTATTACCGTGTAGGTATTTCCACCTTGTTTTTACGCTCCCCATGAACTCAATATCATTGCGCACTACAACCCAAATATGTTGTATCAGTGTTTATTCAAGGCCACATGGCAAACGCTGAGTAAATTTGCCAACCGAAAAGGACATGGTCAATTAGGCATGACAAGCGTACTGCATACATGAGGGCAAAATTTAAGTCAGCATATCCATTTACATTGTTTGATACCCGCAGGTGCAATAAACAAAGCGCACTGGTATGAAATAGAAAAAGGCTATTTATATCCCGTAAAAGCGTTATCAACAGTCTTTAGAGGGAAAATGCTGGCGGAACTCAATGAGTGTGATAGTTCATTAGCGAAGATAAACACGCCAACAAAATGGTGTGTATAGCAAGTCCTGTTTAACATACAGTGAAAAGCTAGTGAGTTACCTTGCGCGTTATACCCGAAAAGGTGTGATGTCAGAATCGCGATTAGTGTCAGCGACTGAAGAAACAGTGAGATTTAAATATCGCGACTATGCAGATAACAACCGCGATAAAGTCATGACACTGAGTTGTGATGAATTTTTGCGACGTTACTTACAACATGTATTGCCTAAAGGGTTTATGCGCATTCGCCACTACGGTTTTTTAGCTAATGCGTGTCGCAAGCGAAAGTTAGCGTTAATAAAGGCTCAATCAACACACAAATGCAAACTAGTGCAGACAAAGCCAGAAACAAAATCATTGGTACCGCATTGGTTTTGTCAGTCATGCAAGGTGGGTATTTTACTATTTATTATTGGTGTGATGAATTCAGATACGCCGAAAAATGAAATAGTGCGAACGAGTTAGCAGCCTTGCTTGCTGCTTAAAATGAATGAGTTAACCTGCTTAATTGCTCAGGCTAACGACCTCTGTGTGCGTAAAAATATAATTGCTTCTTAAGGCAAATTTAGGTGTAATGGAAGCATAATAAACGCTGAGTAAAGCAGGGATAGCTTAGATGCGATAGGCTCGCCAGTAACGTTGGCTTGATATCGCTTAGGCCAGAAAAAACAAATTCCCATAGCATAAACAACACCAACTCTGACACACCGAGCAGGTAGCGGCTCAGTCCAACAAGCGATTATGCAACACAAACTGCGTGTCGCATAAATACTAAAATGTTAGGCCACAGAGAGATCGACCATGTTAAAAACTCCCGCTTTAAGACGGTATGAGTCTAACCAAATCAATATCAATGATCAGCTATGCTATTACTTATTCGCCGATAAAGAAGTAGAGCAGCATCTAAATGCTAAAACCGATTTAGTTGATGAAAAGTATACTACAGAGGTTTTTACGACAAATAATTATGCTGAAAGGCTACATGTAAAAATTAGCGCCTTAGGTGATTTTCGCCAAAAGTCGTTTCACACTTTTTGTGGTATCACTTTGATATCATCCATTGAGTACTTACTAAGCTATGTTGATGATATCCAGGAATTTCGTTCAAGGATAGAACCGAGTGCGATTGATAAAGAGACAGATGATAAGCCAGAGATCCAGCTTGAAAAAAAGCTAAAATCGTGGATAGAGAGCGATGAAATTAAAGGCCTAATAAAAACAATCAAGTACTTACGATTAAGAAGAAATCACATTGCACATGTTAGATCTTTTCTTTCAGACGATCTAAAGGCATTAATTAAAAACGATTCAAATTACCTTAATAAATTCTGGGGGAAAAAGAAGACCAATATTTATGACTTCGATTTCTCAAATATGAATATATCAGAATTTGGTGAGACCGAGATACTTGCGATTGTAAACTTGTCGGGAGTATGCATGAAGATTATTGATGAGCTTGTGATTCAGTCAATTGATACTGATAACATCGTTAAATATGAAGTTATTCGTTTTAATGAAAAATTGGGTAAGACCCAATTGCCTTCTAGAAAAAAAGTTAGCAAATTTAATGGTTATTTAGCGAGTAATTATGGAATGCTATCTATATCTGAAGAAGAGTACGTTAAATATGTGGGGTAAGCCTAACAAGCAGCAGCAACGGACTCGTCAAACTGTCACTTGTTTTGCCAAAAACCGCAAAACAAGCGCCAGTTTAACTCACCGCTGTGCTGGGCGTTAAGCGGTATTAGGAGGATTCAGGAATGTCGTACCGAATTTATAATTGGCTAGATATCTCTCATCACTTCAATGAAGCCATTTTAATTGGTAATGGTGCATCAAGAAGTATTAATGATAGCTTTGATTATGGTTCTCTAAAAGAACATGCAATTGAAAACGGATTACTCACCGAAAACGTAAGAAAGTTGTTTGCATTCTTTAAAACAAATGATTTTGAATTAGTCTTACGTTTAGTGTGGCAAGCAAATAGAGTAAATGATGCATTAGATATCAAGGACAAAACAACGAAGGTTGCTTATGAACATGTAAGAGACAGTTTGATTAGGGCTGTGCAAAGCATTCACCCTGAGTATTTCGAAGTTGAAGAGCAGTTTCCAGATATAGCAGAGTTCTTGAGTTCATTCAGGACAGTTTTATCTCTTAATTATGATCTAACACTGTATTGGGTAGTTATGTACGCCAATCGTATACAAAATGGACATTCATTTAAGGATTGTATGGTACATGGTGAATTTTCTGAAGATTGGCGTCGATTCCGTAGACCTATTGGTCATCGAGAACAGAAAAATACATTGATTTTTTACCCGCATGGTAGCCTTATACTTGCTCGAAATATTCTTGAACAAGAAGTTAAGTTGGATGCTCGACAAGGTAATGACCTCTTACGTTCTATACTAAATAGTTGGGAGTCTGAAGAGTTTGTTCCGTTATTTGTTAGTGAGGGAACATCAGAACAAAAAGTCGGAACTATACAAAATAGTCACTACTTATATACAGTTTATAGAGACGTTTTGCCAAACATAGGGTCCAGTTTGGTTATCTATGGTTGGGGTGTGTGGGAAAACGATATACATATCCTTAAGCGTCTAGGTAGTAGTCGCTTTGCTCGGCTCAATCGAATCGCCGTTTCTGTGTTTAATTATGACCAGTCTTATTGCCGAAGAGTGGCTGAGATGATTGCAACTTACATAGGTAGAAGAATAGAGGTGGTATTTTTTGATTGTAAAAGTAAAGGCTGTTGGAATAATCCCGCTTAACAAACTGTTTAAGAGTGATTCGCAACGCGTGGCATTTTTACTATGCTTTGGTTTTAGTGTTTAAGGTGGTATGCGGGAGCTTCGGTATTGCGTTGCTCACACCTTAACAGGGCGTTATATTTCAAAGGGAGTACATAGGTGAGTCAGCAGGAACTACACGACTTAATTATTTATCAAGATAGATACTTTGAGATATTGACCGAGTTTTTTCTCAGCGTGACAGGGTGTCTGCCTCGTGAGTTTTCAGCACTGGATAGATTTTCGGAATCTATTCAAGGAATGGCCATCTCTTTAAGAGAAAATCCTAGCAGAGCGGAAAGTGCTATGGTGGCATTTTCAAATCTAGAAGGAGATCTTAAGAAACTATATTCGGAAGAAGGTGGAAAAGCTTTTAGTGCAGCCAAAAAATTAGATGCATGTAAATTGAATTTGGGTGGAAGTAGTCGGTTTTTAGAAACACAGTTAAATGCCACACGCAAGTCTCTTCTTTATTCTGATACGGTTTTAATTCCAGATCCTGTAATGCCATGGCTAGAGAAAAGCCGTGATGAAGAAAAGTTCAGTCATGTTATCCCACTTCAGATGGTGTTTTTCATATTACATTTGAGTGACCTCAAGGGTAGCGAATTTGATCTTCCACCATTTTTTGTATTTCCAAGTTTTGAGAAGTCACTTGAAGAACATGACCAGCAAACGCAAGAAAATAGCATTCAGCTTATCACCGATATATTTTCGCATTATGTAGACTCAGGAATAGCTCACCCTCAAGACATTATTGAATTGGCTGCAACGAATCCTAGCCTGTACTTTGAGAAAATTGAAAGAGCAAAGCTTTTTGTTTCACCGGGATCTGAGCCGGGAAGATCCTTAAAAGTAGAGTTAGAAAATTACAAGTCTGAAATGAGGCATTGGAGGTCAGAAGATTGGTGTAATGATATGTTTTCCCAAGGTGATGCTAGTGTGATAACAAATGCGATCTTTGAGCGTATTATGCCAAACTACCATTTATTAGAAAATGCTGATGAGCTAAGAAGCCATCCATTTCTGTGTGTGGACGCTCAGGCGCACTATTACCAACTTGTCGCAGGTATGAAGAACGCATCCGCTGGTGAAGCTGCGTCATTTGATCCAACTACCTCCGCAATCCTACAGTCTCTTACGTCTAAAAGACTTGATTATTTGGCCAATATCAAAGATGAGCAGCTCGTTGCATTGAGAAAGACTGATGAGAATGTTGAATTTAGGCGAGAACTAAGAGATTTAGTTAACAGTTTGCCTAATACAAACCTTGAAGATTTGGGGTATGTAGCTTCCGAAGTATGCTCTCATATTGAAAGAGCTATATCGAAACATGAGAAGCAGGTTTCATCGCTTAATGATAAATATCAAGCAAAGCATAAATACACGGCTTTAGTTGCAGGTGGCACATTGGCTGTAACGATGTTTCCAGTTCTCGCCC
Source organism: Pseudoalteromonas sp. BZK2 (assembly GCF_014349195.1). NCBI lineage: Bacteria > Pseudomonadati > Pseudomonadota > Gammaproteobacteria > Alteromonadales > Pseudoalteromonadaceae > Pseudoalteromonas > Pseudoalteromonas sp. BZK2. The sequence continues at coordinate 77,116 of NZ_JACSOG010000008.1, forward strand.
CTTTCTTAGGCGCATTACTTCCTCTAGGTGGCGCTGCAGCGGCAGGTAAATATGTTTCCGATAAGCTCGATCAAAATGCAGAAGTTGGACAATTTTCTCACTCCATGATGGGTGTAATCTCGAGAGCGAAAGGGAAATGAAATATAACAAGGCGCTGCTACGGAAAATTTACTCGCTGGCGCTCCCAAATTTCCGCAGAGCGCGGCGTTATACGTGCACCTTAAATCCCCAACCGTGAGGATCTCATGAAAAAAAATAAAAAAGTAAAACCAGATGAGTTTCTTCAAGCAGGGCCTTTGGAGGTGGCTAGATTTGGTGATAAAACTATTTATCAGTCTAGTTTTAATGAAAATCAATTTGTAGACTTCCAGAATAAATTAGCTGGTGATTTTGATGATATTGTAATTCAGATTGATGAATTGGTAGATAAAATTTCTTTGATGGTTAGTGAACTTCCTGCTGATCAATTATTACAGCGTGCGTGGTCTGAAATGGCAATGCAACATATTTGGGTAAATTCAGAAATTGAGACTAATTCAGAGAACGTTTTATCGGTAAGAATGCTTGATTATTTACAGAGCATTATTGTATCAGTTTCACCTAATGCAACATTAAAACCGGAAGTATCTGAAAGCGATTGGATTGAACTAAACAATGCGGTAGAAAAACTATTTAATCTAATTAATTGTAGTTACCACATTTGCCATACTGCAAAAAGAAAAGCATTAAACCCTGATATAGATATGGACGAGGAAGAATTCTATTTCAAAGCGCAAATGTATTGGTGCAATGTTCGTGGTGAACGATACCATCAGTTTCAAGAAGCTCATTTGTCAGACCTTTTACTAACTCACTCAAGTGTAATTGAGGGAAATTTTGGAATAAGTGCCAAGCAGTTGGTTTCTGAATTAATGAAAATACAAGATTCATTAATGTTTGGCATGGGGAATGCGATTGAAGATATGAAATTGTTTCAAAAAGAAACTATGGCTTTAGCAGAAGATAGAATTTTACAAGGAGAAAAAATTGAGAAGGAAGAGGATTTTGGTGATCTCCTTAGGTTAGTTATACATGAAAATAACTGGGATAGTCGCTATGAAGGTATTTGCGGACGGTTAATGGGGCTGGATTTATTTGATGTGGCTAAAGTAACTAATATTCCTGAGAAATTACTTTCTTCACTCTCTTTCAGTCGAGGCGAAGATAAAGAGTTTTTTGCTGAAGGTGAGTATCGAGGTTGGCCATTAAGAATTTGGCCTGTGTTTAAAAAGCCTTTTGTTAAGTTAAATGGTAAGTATTATTGCTTCGATCTAAATAGTCTTTTTGACAATTTTTATAGGGTTATGCAAAGAGTTATATTTTCTCATGCTCCTCTTTACAAGCCTGAGTGGAATGAGAAACAAAAGAACATTTCTGAAGAACTCCCATTTAAATACTTAAATAAAATTATTTCGGGAGCTGAAGAATATCGCTCTGTTTATTATCGCTCTGGTGTTGGTAAAAAAGGAAGGATGGAGTGGTGTGAAGCTGATGGATTGGTTAGCTATGATGATCATTTATTTGTTATTGAAGTAAAAGCTGGTGCTTTTACTTATACTTCACCAGCAAATGATCTTCCTGCGTATGTCAAATCAATAAAAGGATTAGTCCTTAACCCATCAATGCAGGCACAACGATTTGTTGATTATTTGTTTAGTGAAGAGTCTGTTTCGATTTATGATGAAGAGCATAAGGAAATTGGTGTTCTTTCTCATTCTAATTACAGGAAGATAACAATTTTACCCGTCACTCTTGATAGTTTTACTGAGATTGCAGCTCAGATTCAACATTTGAAGTCTATCGGTATTGAAATGGGTAAAACCCCTACATGGTCTATATCTATTGATGACCTAAGGGTATATTCAGACGTTTTTAATAACCCACTTATATTTTTACACTTCTTAGAGCAGAGAATGAATTCATTTCTATCTGAAGTGATTCAAACTGATGATGAGCTTGATCATTTGGGAATGTATCTAAAACATAATAATTATGTTTCCTATGCAAATAGCCTTAAAGACACACCCGAAACAAGGATTAATTTTCATGGTTATAGATTAGATGTAGATAATTATTTTGCTGATAAGCTTCATGACCCAGAGCTGGCTTCTCCACTTAACCAAAAAATGCCTATGCGTTTGATGGAAATAATAAAAGTATTATCTACTAATCAACAAAAAGGTAGAACTCGTATTTCGAGCTTTTTATTGGATTGTGCTGAACAGTGTCGAAAAACAATTATTGATAATATCGATTTAGTGTTGGTGAAACAAAATGAAACTCAACGTCCATTTCCACTTTCGCTATATGGCGATGTTAAGTTAACAGTATTTTGCTGGCAGGAATCATGTTTCCCTCGAAATGAAAAGTTTGTTTTGGACCATTCTCGTTCAGCCATGCTTGCTGTAAATGATGCCACTAGATTGGTTATCGAGTTATTCTATTCTGATGAATTAATACTCGAAAAGGTTGAGTGGAGTGATATCTCGATAGATGAAATCCCAAGCTTGGAGCTGGATAGGTTAAACGATTTAGCGAATGATTTAAAAAAATCTAGAATTCAGAAGGCAGGTAAACTTGGGCGTAATGACCCATGTAGCTGTGGTAGTGGTAAAAAGTATAAAAAATGTTGTATTGACTTGAATCTTTCGTGATTTCAGCCCGTATAACAAGGCATTAAAAACGGATTCGTAACAGTTGGCTCGGTTCCGCTTCGCTTCACATTATAGCCAACTATTTCTCACAGCTTAATGCGGCGTCACCGAATAAATACTCTAACTTGTTTCTGTCCAAAAATGAGCTAGAACGGCCGTCTGTTTTAGCTCAAAGTTGACCTTCATAGCTCATATTTTGAATAGTTTTGAGGCAGAAACTACTATATTAAGGTTATACCTTGTTCTGGAAGGGTCGTTGTATTGACCACTTCTTTGCAAAACAATTTTAAGCCACTCAAATCTGTAAGTTAACCAAAAACTTTTTGACATAGATTAAATGTGTGCCGCCCGTTTCTTGACCAATCATAATGTTCTAGTTACATTGGTTAAAACTACTTTTGCTACTCAAGCAAGAACAAAGGGTTACAATCTCTCATGGAAGAAGTTAATAAGCAAAACCAAGGCAATATTGAATTTGAAGTTGATGTGATTTCTACTTTTTCACTAGCTGCACAGCAAAATTCATATTCAGTTTTGCGTAATATCCAAATCATTGTACCGGAATGTTACGACAAACCAGTCCTACGTAATTTAAAGTTAAGATTGAATGCTATTGAAGGTTGGTTAGACTCCTCTGAGTGGCTTATTGATGAAGTGATTTCTGGACAGTCAGTTAAATTACCAGTCAAAGAACTTAAATTTCCTTTTGAAACACTTTTTGGCCTAACCGAAGAAGTTCTTCTAGGGCTTAAATTTGAGCTATTGGATGATGAAAACCTTCTCCTGTGTAGTAGTGAGCATAAAGTGAGTATTCTCCCCGCCAATTTTTGGGGTGGAGAGAGTCGTCAGCCAGATTTACTAGCGGCTTTTGTAAAGCCAAATGGTTTATACGTAGAGTCTTTAGTTAGAAAAGTCGCTTTACTTTTAGAAAGTAGTGGCCATGGACGCTCAGTAGATGGGTATCAGTCGAACACTAGAGAAAAGCCATATTTGATGCTTGCTGCACTTTGGAATGTTATTTTCCAAGAAAAGTTAGCATATGTCAGCCCTCCTCAAGGCTTCGCAAAAACAGGCCAACGAATTCGTCTAGCAGCGGATATCAGCCAATCTAAAATGGCCGCTTGTTTAGATTCTTCTGTCTTATTTGCAAGTTGTATAGAAGCTATGGGTCTAAATCCTGTGGTGGCTATCACTAGTGGGCATGCTTTTGCTGGTGCTTGGTTAATTGATGAGAAGTTGCCAATTCTTTGTAATGATGATCCACAGGATATAAGAAAGCGCGTGGATAACCGAGATTTAGTCTTGTTTGAAACAACGCTCGTAACAAATGCTTCCCCTGTTACATTTGAACAAGCAAAAGATCATGCCAGAAATTTACTTGACGAGGATAAAGAAGAAGAGTTTGTAATGGTTTTAGATATTGGCCAAGCACGAGCTCAGTCAATTAAACCGTTATCAACTATAGAAGAGGCTAAAGCTGAAACTGAATCAGTAGACGAAACTGTTGAACTTACTTTACCTGAAGTTCCTCCTTTACCTCCCGTTCGTGCTGAAGAGCGTGTTGTCGAAGAAAGCCCTGAAACACGCATTGACTCATGGTGCCGAAAGCTTCTTGATTTAACTAAGAGAAATAAACTTTTAAATTTCAATGATAAGTCGGTATGTATAAAGCTATATTGTCCTGATATAGCTAATATGGAAGATATGTTGGCGGATGGGACAAAGTTTAAATTCTTATCAACTCAAGAAAGTCCATATTTTGATTCAGAACGAGACAGTGAGTTATTTCGTTTCCAAACAGGCTCGGAAATACATAAAGAGTACGCTCTTAATCAGTTAAATAATAAAATTTTATTAGCTAATCAGCCTCCTAAAAAGGTAGAAAAAAATGCTATCGAGCTGTTTCGGAAAGCAAAAAATGATTTAGAAGAAAGTGGTTCAAATACACTTTTCTTAGCACTGGGTTTCCTTAAGTGGAAAGAGAACCCAGAGGATACCCGAAGCTTTAAAGCTCCATTAATTCTTATTCCAGTTAACCTCACTCGCAAAAGTGCTCGAGCTCCCATTTATGTTGAGCAATTACAAGGTGAGGAAGCAATCTTTAATCTTACTTTGATCGAGTTTTTGCTATCTGAACACGATATTAACTTAAATGTATTTAAAGATGAGCTGCCTGAAGATGAAAGTGGGATTGATGTCCCATTTATTTGGAGTCAGGTAAGACAGGCTGTCAGTGAGCAAAAGGGATTTGAGGTAGTTGAGGAATTAGTTTTATCTTCATTTTCATTTGCAAAATATTTGATGTGGAAAGATCTAAGAGACAGATTGGATGACTTAAAAGAAAATCGATTTGTTCAGCACTTAGTTGAAAGTCCCAAAGATGCTTATATTCAATCTGCTGAGTTTGTTGAACAACATCAAGTCGATGAGGCTATAGACCCTGCTGAAGTGTTTACGCCTCTTAATTGTGATAGTTCGCAATTAGTTGCTGTTGATGCTTCAGCAAAAGAGCAAGATTTTGTACTTGAAGGACCTCCGGGGACAGGTAAATCCGAAACAATAGCTAACATTATCGCTCATAATATTGGTAAGGGGCGGAAGGTTTTATTTGTAGCTGAAAAAATGGCTGCATTGAATGTAGTATACAAGCGATTGCAAAAAGTAGGTTTGGACCATCTTTGTTTAGAGCTTCACAGTAATAAAGCGAACAAAAAGGTCGTTTTAGAGCAATTAGCTCAGGCTTGGCAATCAAGAGAGGGATTAAATCCTAATGCGTGGTCTATGCATGTTTCTGAGCTAAAGGATAAAAAAGATAAGTTAAATGATTATGTGAGAGAGCTACATAAAAAATCACAGTCAGGAGTATCCGTTCGAGACGCAATATCAAGGCTTGCTCTTCATAAGGGGAAAGTCAAACTTAACTTAAATTGGCCATTAGATTTAAGTGCAGATAAAACCTTAAAAAGTGACTTGAACACACTAAATGAAATCGTTTTGCAGCTTAAAATTGCCTTTGAAGATATTCAAGAACTCGACTTTACTAGCTTCTCTTATATAAATGCTACTGCATGGTCAAATGTTTGGCAAAGCCAGCTAATAAATAAAGTTGAAGCTTGGTTTATTGAATTTGAAAGTATTACAGATAAATTCCAATCGGCTCTTTCTACCCTAGGCATCGATGCACCTGAGCTGAACAACAAGAATTTCTTGGCCTTGAATTCATTTTATGAATTAAAAGAACTTGTGAAGTACCGTGATATAACTTTTGTCTTAAAATCAGGCTTTAACGAGCGATTTGAGCTTATAGAGAACTTAGCTCTCAAAAAAGAAAAGTTAGATGAGCTTATTAGCAAGCTAGGTAGCAATATTGAAGTTAGTCAGCTATTGAAAGCTCCAATAAGCAGGTGGTACTCAGAATATGAAGCTGCAAATAGTAGTTGGCTTAAATCTCTATTTGCTAAGTGGAAAGTTAATAAACAAGCAAATGAGCTTGGGTTTAAGAAGTTTAGTGATCTTTCTATTTTAGCTGAGCTATTAGAAGCAAAGCAGCTTGCCAATGATATTTCTGAAACTAATGATGAACTTGAAGCGTTAGGTATTTGGAAAGGTTGGTTAACAACTTCGAAAGACTTAATAGCTACCGTGGAGTTCGGAAGAAAAGTAAAAGCTAAGTTAAATAGCGCTCTTTCGTTATGTAATGACCCAACAGAAGCTTTAATAGTAATTAAAAAGCAATTTGTTGACGGCAGAGATTTTATTGAAAACTCTCAAGTAGAGGCTAAATTAGATGATTTTGCCTCTAGTTATAAAGAGTTTGAACAGGCGCACAATAACTTACTCGATTTCAATGTCACAGATACTTCAGGTTTAAATTTAACAGAATTAAGTCAAGCCTTGAGTGTAATAAAGAACAATCAAGCGAAACTTAAAAGCTGGTGTGAATGGGTCAGCGCCAAAGCTCAAGCTAATAACGTAGGTTTAGATTCTGTTGAGCAGGCATTAAGCCAAGGTGTTATTTCATCTTCAGAATTACTAGAGCAATTTGAATTAGCTTATTTTTCTTGGCTTGCACCTCTTTTGATTGATGACAGTGAAATTTTAAGAGCATTTAAGGCTTCAACACATGAAGCTACTATTGAAGCTTTCCGTAAATTAGATGAAAAAGTAGCTGAAGTAACAAGTGATTACATTATTGCTCTGGCTTCAAGTCGAGTGCCAACTAGTGAAATCAAAGATGCTAAAAACGACCGTCACTTCGGAGTTTTGTCGAAAGAGATCCAGAAAAAAACTCGTCATATCCCAATTAGAGCTTTGATTAAAGAGCTTGGTGAGTCATTGCTGGAGCTTACTCCATGTATGATGATGTCACCGTTATCTGTTGCTCAATTTCTGCCATCAGACTTTAGAGGATTTGACCTAGTTGTGTTTGATGAAGCATCTCAAATGACAACATGGGATTCTGTCGGCTCAATTGCCAGAGGGCGCAATGTAATTATTGTTGGTGATCCTAAACAAATGCCTCCAACCAACTTCTTCGCGGCCGGTACTTCCGATGCCCCAGATGAAGAAGATCTTGAATCTATTTTAGATCAAGCTTTAGCTGCTCGATTACCGCTAAAAAGGTTGATGGGTCACTACCGAAGCAAACATGAGACTCTAATTGCATTCTCAAACAGCAAGTACTACGAAAACTCATTAGTAACTTACCCATCATCAGAGACAAAAGAGTCAGCTGTTTCTTTACATCGGGTTAATGGCCTTTATGCAAAGGGCAAGGGTCGGAACAATATCAAAGAAGCACAGGCTGTTGTAAACGAAATCACTAAGCGATTGCTCAACAAGCAGCAACAGAAATTGTCAATTGGTGTCGTTACTTTAAACACAGAGCAGCAACGCACTATTGAAGACTTACTCGACGATGCTAGAAGGAATAACCCAAAAATTGAAAAGTATTTTCATGAAGCAGAAACTAGAGAGCCTGTTTTTGTTAAAAACTTAGAGTCAGTTCAAGGTGATGAGCGAGATATCATAATGCTTAGTTTAGGTTATGGTCCTTCTGAGCCAGAAGCGAAAACGATGAGTATGAACTTCGGTCCATTAAACAAACAAGGTGGTGAGCGCAGACTTAATGTTGCCATTACGAGAGCAACGACTGAAGTCGTAATTTTCAGTAGTTTTGATTCTTCAATGATTGATTTGAGCCGTACCTCTTCAACTGCTGTCGAACATTTAAAACATTATTTAGAGTTTGCTGAAAGAGGGCCTATTTCACTTGCGGAAAGTACGTCGGCTCGTTACGGAGTGGATCAGTTTGATAGTGATTTTGAACAAGCCGTTGCAAACGAATTACGCAACATGGGTTGGAAGGTCCAAACACAGGTTGGTGTCAGTAAGTTCAGAGTTGATTTAGGGATTCTTCATCCAGATAAACCCGGATGCTACATTGCTGGTGTCGAATGCGACGGTGCTACATATCACGGCTCACCAGCAGCTAGAGATAGAGATCGCGTAAGACAAATAATCCTTGAAAGTTTAGGTTGGAATATCGTTAGGCTCTGGTCTACGGACTATTTTGTAGATTCAGAAAGTGCACTGAAAAAGTTAGATTCAAAGTTAAATGAAATACTTGCTACTGAGAGAGAAAAGGATAGCTTGTTAGAAGCAGAAGCAGAAGCAGAAGCAGAAGCAGAAGCAGAAGCAGAAGCAGAAGCAGAAGCAGAAGCAGAAGCAGAAGCAGAAGCAGAAGCAGAAGCAGAGGTTCTAAAAACGGCTGCTAATACCAATTGCAAAACATCTTCAGCTCAACATGAAACATCTCTTGTAGCAAATACTCAACAGCTTACCAGTAATGTGCTTGATGCAAGCAACTACTTTAAAGAAGAGTATAAGCCACGGTTAACCGAAATTGCTCAAGAAACATTGAAAGAAAGGCCCGGTATCACATTACATACTTTGGCATTGGAGATTGCTAACTTACATGGCTTAACACGCACTAGTAAAAAGCAAGTTGATTACATTTATGAGCTTTTAAAGCCATGGGCAGGAATTAAAGAGAATTCGGGTTTCTCGCCAACAGTTTGGTTATCGCCAGAAGATACTTGCGAGTTAATACATTGGCGAGGTGTGAACGCGTTTGGATATGAAAGAAACTGGAAAGAGCTTGCTTTTGAAGAAGCTCTGGGCTTAGCAACTTTTGCTAAAACTAATAATAGCTCAAACCCTGTAGAAGAGATGTGCTCTGAACTGGGCTTAAAAAGAAAGCATGAAACTACTATTAAGCAATTTGAGCAGTGGCTTTCGCTTGTCGAATAAGTTTTACTGTTTTTCAGTGGATGCTTTATTTCAAAAGGAGTTTTTGAAAAATTGAATGATAAAGTACTAGAACTAAGTGAAGCAACGAGTAGACAAAGAAGAAATTTACTTTTAACTTCCGTTGCTTTAATGCTAACCAGTCATGCAGGTGTAACCTTTGGTGATAATTTAAAGCTTTTAGGAGCATCTGTTAAGCTGACAAATCCGGAAGTTATTCTTACGTTTTTGATGGTTAGCCATATTTATTTTGCATGGCGTTATTATCAGTACTTTCATGTTGATCAAGCTTATGTAGCTCTTCGCTCTCAATATAGGAATCTAATGGATAAAAAGTTAGATCAAATATTAATGGGGTATTTGTTAAGATCTTTGCCAAAAGGTGTAACTTCAATCACAGGTAGTTATTCTTATTCACAGATTTCAAAGACTAGAGAGAATCATGGCTTTTATGAAGTTAAAGTTGACTTTCCTTCAGGTCAAGACAGTGAAAGCTCATCAAAAATTGTAGCGGTGCCGATCAAAATATTCAAACTTCGAGGTATTCCGGTAGCATTAAAATTTATGTTTAGAGGAAAAATATTAACTGATTATTACTTGCCATTTTCTTTAGCTTTATATGCACTAGTAATTAATTTTCCATTTATTTGATGTGATTACTTTATTACTCAATAAGTAAAAACTCCAGTGTAGTCTATGTTCCACTTGATGAAAATTCAGGTTGGAAAAATTCAGTGGCTAAAGAGCTTACAGAATGTGGTTATAAAATAAATACATTTTTTTAATTTGTTAAGGGAAGAGCATGGGAACCACTAGTGGTTATGAAATCGCTGAAGCTGCTTTTGCAGATATTGAGTCATTTTTTCTTAGTACTGTTAATTTTCAAATCAACAGAGAGTTGTATGTTAAATCGATGAAAGGGAATGCTGCAATTACAGGGAGCGGTAAGGCTGCAAGAGTTAGACTTTCATATGAATTTTGCAATTATGAATTATCTGCATTGGAAGATTATATTTTTATTTTAACCATTATATGCCATGAGTTAGCTCACTATTTGAATTTTCACAATGAATACAAAGATGAAACCGAATTAGACAGTGTAGCTCTGGAGTCGAGAGCAGACCATTTTGGTGCACAGATATTGATGGTGCTCATTACTTTTGGTTCTAAAACAACTAGGCTTATGAAGCAAGTTGATGCTGCAATTAACCCTACGGCGATTACGAAGAGTATCGGTAAGTCATTGCGCTCAATCTATGATGAAATATATATAATTGGTAGTTCAGAACTATACCCTGAACCGAAATTAAGAGTGGGAATATCAATTGCAGGTTATCTTTCATTTTATCATAGATACTTTGGAAGCTTACCTGAACAATTTACGATTAGTTTTCTATTAACTGTAGTGCGTGAAGGGAACCTATCTGGCTTACTTGAAGGTTTCGATGAAAGCCAACAAGAAAGTGTTGTAGAAAAAATAACAAGTGCTCACACTCAATTGCTAGAACGGTTTCCGTTAATGATTTCAGGCTTCAAAGAAAAGTTTGGTTATTTCCTAACTTCTCGATTTGATGCTAGTGAAAATGATAGAACCAAACACCGAATGATGCTTGAAAAACATGTAAGTGAATTTGAGCTTAGTTAATTAAAGCCTAACAAGTTGTTAAACAAGGACAAAAAAGTTGGTTTTGCTCCTTCGTCACTAATTTTAACCAACCATTTTTTGCCTGCTAACAGGGCGTTACCGAACGCTATATCTTGCTTATTTTCTAGGAATGCCTGAACGGCTCTTAATGGCACACAGCAGCCGGTCGGCCACAACTCATTTTGTCCATAAACGAGCTAGAGCGACCGTTTGTTTCAGCTTAAAGCAGGCTTTATGTAAATAGCTTCTGGAAAAGGCGAGCAGGTAGCTATCCAGTCCAACAAGCGATTATGCAACACAAACTAGGTGTCTCATAAATACTAAAATGTTAGGTTTATAAGGGCTAATTATCAGCTAAGGAAGATGTTATGTCAGGTAGTTACTACGTTTATGTTTACGTAGACCCCAGGAATTATGAAGAATTTTATTTCGGTAAAGGGAGAGGTTCTCGAAAGGATGAGCATCTTTTCGATAAAAGTGAGTCACTAAAAGTTAAGAGAATTAATGAAATAAAAGCTGTAGGCTTACGACCAATAATCCGAGTTATCGCAAAAGACCTAACAGAGGGCGAAGCTTTTCTGATCGAGAAAACACTTCTCTGGAAACTTGGTAATCTAACAACTAATGTTGCTACTGGGCATTTCAGCAATAAGTTCCGTCCTCATAACACAATGCATATGGAGCTCTCGGGATTTGATTTCCAAAATGGGATTTACTACTACAATGTTGGTGAAGGAGAACACAGATCTTGGGATGACTTTAGAAAATATGGCTTTATTTCAGCAGGGCAAGGTGTTCGTTGGAAAGACTCACTAAAAGGTTTTCAAAAAGGAGACATTTTTTCAGCTTACCTTAAATCGCATGGATTCGTCGGTGTTGGGCGAATTTTACAAGTAGCTAAACCAATTAGAGAAGTCTCTATTCAAGGCAAACCTCTCTTATCCCATGATTTAATTTGTCAAAACATGAACGACAATATCCACTCAGATGATCTTTGTGAATATGTTTGCTTAGTAGAGTGGTTATCTTCCGTTGAACGTCATGAAGCTAAGTGGGTAAAAAAATCCGGCTTGTATACAACAACACATGTTCGTGCTTCACTGGATGGTCAGCCTGATACCATAGAGTTCATAGAAAAAGAGTTTGGTATGGACATTCGAGCGCTGATGAAATAAATCTACCAAGCTGTTTAATATTGATTGCAACGTGCGGCATTTCACTATGCTTGCTCACACCTTAATAAGACATTAGCTCATAGAAATTTTTATGCGAAATTAACCTAATACAACCAATGACCTAAAACGTTTTTCTCTACTTTCAATAGTAGAACCAAAAAGAAAGCACAGCAAGATTACGTAAACTTGTCTTTGACAGACCCGTGTTATTGCGGAAGTAAAAAAACTTATGCCAAATGCTGCGGAAGATAACTTAGATAAATTACGGGAGGCATATTTTGGAACTAAGCTGTCTTCAGTTTTAAAATGTTCACCCGTCCAAAGGCCGGTTATAAATATAACTCGCCTTTTCTCCATTACCATTTAACGCAATTACTCTATAGGTCGGCCTTTAGAAAACAATGGAAGTTGACCAAAACAGAGCTAGATAGCTCTTGTTCACCTGCTTAATTGCTCTGCCTAGCGGCTTCTATGCGTTTGAAAATATAGTTGCTTATTGAGGTAAACTTAGGTGTAATGAATACATAATAGGTGCTGAGCAATGCAGGGAAAGCTTACTTAACATCAGGAAAGTGAGAGCCTCCCAAAAGCAAATTTCCATAGCAAAAATAACACCAACTCTGATATACATAGCAGGTAGCTGCTCAGCCCAACAAGCGATTATGTAAAACAAACTATGTGTTGCATAAATACTAAAATGTTAGCTTTCTATGAGGTATTAGATGGATAACAAAGAACAAGATGAGACAGTTAGAAGTTTGCTTCAATGCGAGCACCCTGACTTGGCCAAGTTGAAGCAATCAATAATGTCCCTCTCAGGATTGACATTTATTGACTCTAACGCCCCTACGTCAGAAGAAATTAGAGTCTTTGGCAAGTGGCTAGCATTTAACTTCCCAAACGAGCTGTCTGGATTGCGCTTTAAATTCTCTAGAACAGGGCTGAAAAAATTTTATGTAACGATTTCAGATAAGCTGAACACACTCTATCAGTATCACTGTTCAATTTGTGATACCAATGATTCTTCTATTTTGTTTCCTAAGCGATCTATCTGTATCCGTATAAATCCTGAGTCATATCAATCGCTCAATGGAAACCTAAAAAAAGAATTTCATACGGCCATGAAGTCAAAGTGGAGTGATCAAGGCATCTTATTTGAAAAAGACGATGAGATATGCGTTTTGCTGGTCTTTGTTTATGGTAAGAATGCCAAAAATAAGGATGTAGATAATATGGCTAAAATATTCATTGATAGCCTCAAAGGAGTGCTAATCCATGACGATATCAATATTGTTCATCTAAATATATTAAAAAGAAGAAGCCAAAAAGAAGATGGTTATATTTTGGCCAGAATACAGAAAACAAAAATCAACCAAGATTCGGATGTGCTATTCAAGAGTGAGGATCATGGTTTTGGTGGTCAAGAGATGATTGATATCAGAGGTGCTACCGAAAGCTGACAAACGTATCAAATCACTAGCAGGCTCGGTGGGACATCAAAACTACGCGGCGATTTAGTTTTGATGCTTCGCAAAGTTTAACTTAATCGCCACTACGTTTTGCTGCCCTTTATGCGGACGTTGGTATCTATTAAAATTGAGAGTCAACATTGAACAAAGAAGAAAAAACTAAGAATCTAATATCTCATGGAGGAGATCTTGCTGGTAGCGCTATAGGTGGTGCTCTTGGCTTTTTAGCTGGAGGCCCTATGTTGGCAGGTGTTGGTGCAGCAGTAGGAACTTTTATTGGAAAAACTTTTGTTGCTATAGGTTCTGACGTTCATGATAGTTATTTATCCCCGAAAGAAGAAATGAGAATAGGGGCAGCAACAGCAATTGCTTTGTCAGATATAAATGAAAAGCTGCAGCGAGGAGAAACTATCAGAAACGATGGTTTTTTCCATGGTAACGATAAAAAAAGAAGTGATGCTGAGGATATATTAGAAGGTACTCTATTAAAGTGTAAAGCAGCCTATGAAGAAAGGAAGGTACTCCATGCTGGAAAGTTCTTTTCTAATATTTCATTTGATAAAGAAATTAACTCAGAAATGGCCTGCTACTTTCTTCAAGTCTTTGAAAAGTTAACTTACCGGCAATTATGCCTTTTGAATGTTTTCAGTCGAATTGGTAATCATCTTAGAGCCACTAATTTAACGGGAGTTAGAAGCGGTGGCGAGCTATGGTGGATTTTACAAGAAATTCAAGAGTTGAAAGATTTAAACTTAATATATCAAGGCGATAAAAATCAGAAGTCTAAAATAGTATGGGGGTTAGGAGAACTGGTTCCAGCGTACCTTTATAATACAACCTTGGGTATTAGCTTTCATAAGCTTTTCGAGTTAAACACTATCGATGATGATGAGTTAAGTGAAATAGTAAAGCTTCTATCATAAGAAACTTAACAAGTCGTTCAAAAGGAAAAAATAATTAGCTTTGCAAGGATAGAGCGCGCATAAATCCATATAGTTTTTCATTTCATTATTCCTTTCTAGCAGCTATTAGCTAGACCGAAGGAAGTAAATACTTTGTTTTTGTTGGGGAGAAAATAAGCTTGATTCCTGTTACACCAAAACTCAAAGAAAATGAAATTCAATTTGATAGTAAATTTCTTGCGAAATACCGGATCATAAAACCCTTTAAGGGCTCATACCATGGTTCAGAAATAGAATTTTCGGTATTTGATCACTATGGTGTTTATAATTAGTAAGCTGTAGTAAACCTGTTAAAAACTCTATAAACTTAATTTATTTAACGGTATGAAATTATATGGATGTATTTTTAGCTTGGTTTTCTAGCCCTCTTGGGGTTGCAATAGCTTGGGTTTGCAGTGTCGTTGGTTTAATCTATGCGTTGATACAGCAAAGAGCAAAGAACGAGCTCAAGATTAAGTGTGAAAAGCTTGAAACTAATAACTACAAGCTAGAGCAGAAGATCATCAGCATTGAGAACAACAGCACCCAAGGCAATCAACAAGACGTCAAGCAAGAAGGTAAAACCAACATCAATACTGGTGTAATGAATGGTGACTTTAATCTCAATCAATGAGATAGGTAAAGTAAGAGTATGACAGGAACGTTAGTCCAGATAGGTGAAGTGAAAGGTGACTTCAATAGTGCGGAGTCACCAGAGTCTAAGGTCGACTCTATCATCAATGACATTATCAGCAAGATATCTCAGGCTGACGTCACTATAGACATCACGGATCGCTCATTCCCGTCTAAAGTTGCAAAAAAAATCGAACACAACCAGTTGAAAGAAAATAGAAAAATCGTTCTTCAGTACAAGAGTTATTCTTCATACATTGAATCTGCATACAACATCGTTGAAAAGAATGTCGTCAATGGGAAACAAACGGCAATGTTGATATTGAATGGCATGTACGGTTCCGCATTAAGCAAGTTCAACATTGATGATTGGGAACCCAACATGGATGAGGTTAAAAAACATGCCGATGAAATTATCAATGATGTTAAGAAGCAACTAAGTAATTTCCTTTATAAGTCTTCTAATATCAATTTCACCAAAGAACAGATGTCTGTTGGAATTAACATTGTGATTGCCCATGCCTTTGTTGAATGCTACGTACTGGAGAACCCTAATGATACCGACTAAAGGTTCTAATCCAGAAATCAATGTTGTCTATATTGGCGCTTTTGTTTTGAAACAACTTCATGAGACAAAAAGCTGTAAGATGAAAATCACTCGCCTGATGAAGTTGGGGGAAAGAGAACTGTCTATTTCTATAGATCACATGATCCTAACGTTAGACTGGCTATTCACTATTTCCGCTATTACATATAAAAACGATGAGGTTTTCATCAATGAAGCTACTCAAACTAATAACAAAAGTTGATGGAAATGTAATTAGAGAGATCGAGTTTAACGATACTCTAAACATCATTACTAACAAAAGAGATTCTAATTTATCTGGTAACCAGATCGGAAAGTCTGTTCCCGGTCGTATTATTGACTTCTTGTTAGATGGCTCGATCAACCCTATATACATCGATGAAGAATTCGGTACAGCTGAACCAAATATTCGGCAATTGTTTGAAGAGCGTGACGTTACCTCTTCCCTTTCTTACATTGGGTTAGATGGCAATATCACTGAAATCAAACGAAATCTAGCCATTGAAAACTCTAACGTATGCTATTATGTCAATAATGAACTTAAAACTAAGAAAGAGTACAACACTCATATATTGAAGACGATGTTCAATGTATATTCTACTAAGCCCACTCTCAGAAAGTTAGCTCCTAAGTTTTTGAGAACTGATGCAAGTAGAATGACAAAAACCGTTAAGTTTAATGATGATAAGTTCCCTATTTCTCAAGCAGACCGTAATACACTATTTTTGTACCTTTTTAACTTTGAAGACACTGAAATTCTTAGTAAAATCCAGAAACTTAAAACCTTCCTAGATAACTATGGAAAGAAACTTATCTCATTTAACGGTATTATCAAAGATGACAAAATTATTGGTACTATAAAGAGCACGAAAAAAGAGCTCGATAAGTTAGAAAAATTTCTACTTTTAAGTGAGAATAATACTGATAAGCTAGCAATTATCGATGAAATCAATAGCATCGATAATAAGCAAAACAATCTATCAGATCAGGTTTTATCATTAGATCTTAAAGTTAATAATATCACCAAGACTCAGAGTCTACTTCAGGCAAACCAGAGCCACCAACTGCTTAGTGAGTTAGAAATCATATACGGCTATGCAGCTATTAAGATGGATTCAGTTATTAAAGATTATGATAGCGTATTGCGGTTTCATAACCACCTACTTGATACGAAGAGTGAGTTCATCACTGATGGTTTTGAGAAGCTTCAAGTTAAACTACATAAAGCTACAGATGAACTAAAGTTATTGGAGAAGAAAAAGTCATCGCTTTACCTTGAACTGAAGTCCAAGAAGAAAATCGATGAAATATCTGATTCAGTTAAAAGAATTGGTGAGCTAAATAAGACCTTGATCGAGTTAAATGCCATAGTTGAGAAAAAAGATAGCATTGAGACCAGACTAGAAGAAGAAGCAAAAAATTTAGAAAAGTTATCAGAAAAACTGTCTGGTGAGTTTCAAAATGTTAACACTTTCGAAACAGAATTTAAGAGGAATTTCAAAGGATATACCAAGGTCTTCTATGGGATCGAATATAATTTTAATCTGAACTTAGACACTACCAATGGTGACTGCCGGCCTTCTGTAGATGACATCCAGTCAAATAACGATGGAGGTTTGAAGCGTCTTGAAGCAATCACATTTGACTTGTCGTATATTAAGTCAGTGGGCTCACTAGACCTTTTAAGACCCACGTTTGTGATACATGACTCAATCGATGAAGTGGATATTAAACATATACGCCAGTTGTTTAATGAATCTATAAAATTGTCTGGTCAGCAAATCGTATCGATGTTGGTAAGTCAACTCGAAGAAGTCGATTATCGGAAATATAAGGACTATATCGTACTAGAGCTATCTCAAGAGGATAAGTACTTTAAAGTCTAGATTTATGTATGGTAAAACCAGAGAGGAGGATGGCGATGACAAACCTTTCTGTTGGTCTTTATAAGTTCACCCATACTTGAAATAATCCTTCGATAGTTAATTATGTAAAGTTTCATTGAAGCACAACACTTTTGTCCAGAGACGGGTTTTGTATATAACTCGTCTTTGCCCAATATCACTTAACTAAATGCTCTAGAGTCGACTTTAATCGAACTAAGGTAGTCACCCAAAGCAGAGTAAGTGAGCAACTAGGTTTATTAACCAGCTTAATGGCTCGGGCTAGCAGCTTTCGTACGTGTAAAAATATAATTGCTTATTAAAGAAAATTTAGGTGTAATGAGTACATAATAACCACTAAGCTATGCAGGGAAAGCTTAAATAAAACTAGCTAAGCTGATTAAATTAGCTAGGAAAGTGAGAGCCTCCAAAAAGCAAATTCCCGTAGCATAAACAACATCAACTATGACACACCGGGCAGGTAGCGGCTTAGCCCAACAAGCGATTATGCAACACAAACCGCGTGTTGCATAAATACTAAAATGTTAGCAGCCAAAGGGAACGAAATAATTTTGAAAGCATTACCAAGCTTCATTTCTGATGAACTCTACATAATCAGCGCATTCAATGACAAACAGGAAGTTCAAATATCCGAATTTATAGATAATATTGAGCAGCACATAGAAGTAACTGAGGTCGAGCGGTGGTTTCAAATTTCAGCTGATGAGGGAGAGGTTGGAGTTGCTCAAATCGAACATATATCGGGTATAAGCGAAGAGGAATACGACATTCGAGAAATGTTCACAGAAATTATGCCCATCTATCAACGTCAGGCAATGCTATTAACTCTATGGGGTTCGTTCGAGAGTGAAATGGAAAAAATGTATATTTACGCCTCTGCTCAAGAAAGCCTGCCTAAGAAAAATAAAAAGGACAAAATAAGTAAGCTTAAGCATATGATTAACTGCTTTAGTAAAATGGGTATGCCAGCTGAACCAACGAGGGAATATGTTTCTGCAGTAAATACTCTTGATGACGAAGTTAGGCTAATCCGTAATGCTTGGGCACATGATGGTGGAAAAGACCCCATGGATAAAATACCGGATGGCATCGAAGGTATAGTTAAGAAATATTCACAAATAGAGATTAGCAAAGAATATATTAAAAATGTTGTTTTGCTAATGCATGTTATATCACGAGAGCTGAACAACTCGGTAAGAAGTGCAACAATAGCTGCTTACAAACAAAAGCAGACTCACGCATAAATGGCCGCTGTTTTGGGCGTTATATTACTAAACTAAATCATCTGATTGTGCTTTAGAGCGTGAAACAAGTCATTGGTAAGCTTCTAGACCAGATATAGAAATTAAAAATATTACTCAATTACAAAGTGGTGTTTCATGGGGGCCTGCAAAAGCAGTCTCGACAGTTTGGTATTATTGTAACAAGAAAATCAAGCGGGACTACTAGGGAGTACTAACAGTTGGTTAGGTTTCACATTTTAGGGGCTAATAAACAGCCCCTTATTTTGTCTATCGAAAGTCAGTTTTTACCCTGTATATTAATAGCCGAATGGACAAAAGAGGAGCAACTTTGACTGTCAGACTTAATTAAAATCTAAATTATATATTTGACACATCAAGCTAAGACTTACTCATTTAGTAGCAAGAGTAGTTAATCAAACTTAACCCCTAAAAATGAAGAAGTTTTTGAGGTATTTTTACATTGATCATGTTTAATGCCATAGCCTGTACATCCCCAAAATTCACCAAATTTACCTTGTCTTAATTTCATTGGACGGCCACATTTATTGCAAATTTTTGTTACAGATTTACAGTTAGGGTTGGTGCAGGTGCTTGAATGTTCTCCGTCTATGGATGGTGCATTGCATTTTGAGCAAATCCGAGGGTGGGACTTACAAACTTCGCCAGTTGTACAGCTATAGAATGTGCCAAACTTCCCTTTTTTTAATTTAAAATACCCTGTTGTACAACAAGGACATTTGAAGATCTGCCTATATTTCTCTTTAAAGCTCTGAGAGGCTATGTGTAAATTATACTTAGGCGAAAGTAATTCAACAATAAACTCAGAAGTCGCCATTGGGTCAGCAATAAGATAACTCTTTTTCTTTGCTCTAGTGAGCCCAACATATAGCAATCTGCGCTCTTCAGAATGTGGATAATTATCCATGGAAGGTAAAAGCGCTTCAACAATGGCCTCTTCTTTGTTTTGATTTGGGAAGCCAGTCTTTCCCTGAAAGAACCCAATAAGTACACAGTAATCAGCTTCTAGTCCTTTGGAGCCATGAAAAGTCCAAAACTTTATTGGTGTGTCAATATTATTTGCAAATACTTCATTTTTAGCCTCATTTAATAAGTAACGATATCTCGCTATTACGGCTATATTTGCCTGCGGGTCATTTTTTAGGATTTTTTGGATTATTTGCACAGTTTTCAGAGATAAGTTTTCTTCATTGTTAACCTTACTATCTAACAAAAAAACTTGAGAAGTATCTACTTGAGTATGAGTAATAACATCCTTTTTATATTGTTCAGGGTTTTGCATGACAAATTTACCTGCGACCTCAGCAATACTGTTGTTGTACCTAAATGTTTTTTGAAGCATAGTCGAAGAGCTAGAGCCAACCCGTTCTTTAAATTGTGTCGTTAACTCTAATTTACCACCTGAAAATCGATAAATTGATTGCCAATCATCTCCTACTACCGTCAACCTTGGAGTGCTTCCCTTTGAGACTAGTTTCTTTAGGAAGTTCATACGAGAACCTGAAATGTCTTGAAACTCGTCTACAAGAATATGTGACCACTTAGGAGTAAATAGCTCATTATCAACAGCTTTAGTTGCTTTTATGATCATATCGTCAAAATCTATTGCATCTTGTTCAAGCAACTCCCTCTGGTAAGCTTGATGTATACTACTTAAAAGCTCAGTATATTTATCAGAATTTACAATAGCTTGTTCAGTTAATCTTTCGTTAATTTCTGCATCACTTAATTGCTCAACTCTAATTGCTTGTAAGCATTTTAAATAACGCTTGATACCACTCAAAAGAAACCCACTTTCTTTCAGCTTCACAAAAACTTCATCATTTGACCTTTTTTTGATTGGTATTCCAAGGTTGTCTATGTGCTCTGCTAAAATCTCTTCTAAATTCCCTTCAACCCAATTGTAGTGATACGTTTCTATCAATGTTGTACCGCATTCCAAATGCAAATTCCGTTTATCGCACATACTCTGTTTATATTTGTTTTTATCAATATCAGGCCTTGTACTTCCGTCCCTTGCAATACCGAAGTGCTCAAGGTAAACATCGGCATCTTTGATATAAAAATCAGGTTTATAATCAAATCCTATCTCAATTCTACGCTTACTTACGTATTGAGCTTCATATTCAAACTCAATTCCATTTAAGTAAAGCCAGTTTGATATCAATAGCTCTTGATAGCCCCTAACTTTGTCACCCTGTAGCGTTCTGTATTCATTATCTCGAATATATGCGTCGTAATCTTCTTTAGTTTTAAAGTCAAAAGGGTTTATTGGTTGATAACTTAAATCTATGAATGTCTTCATAAATTTTTCATTTTGTTTTATTTGAACTGAAAACCACCTTGATAACCAATTCTCAAGTTTTATAGAATCTTCACAGAATTTTGACATCCTGACTGACTTGTTAGAACTTAATAGTATTTGGCGCCCAAGGGCATGGAAAGTCATGATTTTTGGGCTTTTATCTTGACTAAGTCCAAGCTTGGTACTTCTTTTTTTTAAGCGTTCCTGCAACTCACTAGCAGCAGCCTTGTTGTACGCTAGAATTAAAATTTTCTCTGGGGCTGTTATTTTTCTATCTATTAGATCTAAAGCTTTCGCTACCATGACAGAGGTTTTTCCCGTACCAGCAGCAGCTAAAACCAAATTTCGATCATTATCCCTAATGACAGCCAATCTTTGTTCTTTAGTGAGGGGGTTTGACTCAACTTCGTCATAAAAATTTTTTCGTTCTTGACTAGTCACTTCCTCGAAGCGCCTTCTTAATTCTGATGCCCCTATTTCTAAAGGGAAATATTTCGAATAGCTAACTAGAAACTGGATTAGATTTTTGGGGAGGTTATGATTCCATTCATTTTTTTGTAGTTCATATGAACGTAAAAGAGGGTTAATCAAATTGTCCAGTTGTTTGATATTTGAATCCCTTAGGTATTCATTAATTGCACAATCATAAAACTGCTCTTTAGAGCCTTCTATATTTTGCTGGATATAAAAAGCGATTTGTCGAAAAAGACTCTCGTAAAATTTATCAATGTCTTTAGTTTTAAGAAAGCTTATAGTTTTCTTTGACTGCCTTGAATTAAGTGTGATTTTTGAGCCAAGCAGGCCTTTCTCAAATATTGGGAAGTTATATGAATCGTGTAAATTATATTCATCAAGTACTGTTGAACCATTTAGAAGAGTTAAATGTGGTTCATCAAATCTTAGCTTATTGCCTTTGCATAATAGCCTTCCTAGCCAATTGATTCTGATGTATTCCATCTTATTTCCATATTGAATATCAGTTTGTTACATTATGACTCAAGTGTATAAATAAAAGGAATAAGTAAACCAAACGTTTTAAGGTTATGTTGGATCTATTACTTAAACGTCGTAGCCTGTTCTGGTGACCCTAAGACATTATTTCTTTGCTAAACTTAAATCAATGCGTGATTTTTAAGCGGGTGTCAAATGAGAGGAAGTCAGTTAAAGTTATCAAGTAATCCAGACCTTATTGACCTAATTTCATGTGGAGAACTTACATCTCATTCCGACCCGTTGTCAGAAATAAGGCTTGTAAGAAATGGAATGAAATCATCCGGAGTGTATGCTTTTGCCAGTCTAATGGGATGGGATATGGCAACAGTCGCAAACGCATTAGGTACAACATCTGCAACATTATCGCGATGTAAATCTAAATCATTAAGTTCACAAACTAGCGAACATGCGATTGAAGTTGCAAGACTAAGTATGGTTGGAATTAACTATTTTGGTAACATCGAAAATTGGAATGCATGGTTAAATACTGCTCATATTCAATTTAACAGTCGAGCACCTCGATTAGTGTTGAACTCAATTCGTGGGCGTGAGCTAATTAAAAATGTTATTAAGCAGCTTCAGTATGGCTTCACAGCATGATGACTTTTTAGCTTAGTTTTATCTAAAAATTTTCACTTCAATGTGACTTCAGTCACAGTTGATAGCGGGCACGTCTAACTATCGGTGTAATTTGGCATAAAAAATAGGCCTTATAGCGACATCACCTTTCATTTTCTTATCTGATTATTTAATGCAATCTCGATTTATTCTATGCATTGAGTTTCTGCCTACATCTTTACTCATCATATTGAGCACTAACTTTCACAGCTTAACTTGCCATTTTCTACTTAGATTTTCACTTCATAAAAATAACACTGCTTATAAGGATGAGTTATTTGAAGTTGTTGGTGTGATGTTTTTGTATTTATGAAATAAAAAGATAGCTTATTTTACAATGGTTTATATTTTAAAATTATCTTTATATGGTTTTAATTGTTTTTTCTGCTCAAGGCTTGTAAAAATAAATGTTTATTTGCTTGATTTTGTGATTTTGAACGCTATTTTAAAAAAGAGATTGAATTTTAGAGTGAGAGTTAGTGTTATGAATGAGCATTCAAATCACAACAATATTGATAGTGTATATAACAAAGAAAGTATGCGACGTCGTCTTGAACGGTTCAGTCGCTTTAACATAAGTGGCTTGTGTCCTACGCTAAAAGATACACAGCCACACTTTTTCGAATCGTTCAACGAGTCACATTTTGCATTGATGTTTGAGTTTGATCAAACGATAAAATCTGTTCGAACCCAGCCATTTTCAATCAGTTATACAGATGACAATAAGAAGCGATTGTATACACCTGATTTTTCGTTAAGTTATTGTGATGAAAGTATTTGTGTGGTCGAAGTGAAGCACTCGAAAGCGATTGATGCAAAGACAAAACGCACTCATTTTTTGATTGAAAAAGCGCTTGCGAAGCTGGGCTTTAAATTTTCGGTTTTGACCGAAGAAGACTTACCGTCCCGCAGGGCTTTATCAAATATGAAGATGATATTTCGCAATGCTCTTTCAATGAAAGTTGTGAATGATGAGCATGTAAATACGCTGCTTGATGTCTTACCGAGTGAGCTGACTCTACAGGAAGCACACGCGATTTGTGATGCTCTGAACTTAAATAGAAATCTGGTTTGTCATTTTATTCTGAAGGATTATGTGAAAATAGGCCTTTCATTAGATATTTGTAATGAAACTGTTTTAATTAACAATATTTTCGGTGATGAGTTATGAGTAGGGTGATTAAAATAGGTGCGAAGTTTCAAATGGATAACAGCTCTTATATAGTGCGTTCGATAGCGCAAGAGCACTTCGATAATACGATTTTTTACTCATTGTTTGATGATGATAGTCAGAAAATGAATAATGCAAGAGTTGAGTGCATGACACAATCTGAGTTTCATAAAAAACTCATAGATAGCGAAGCGCTTCTGTATGAGCGCGCTTCTGACATACCGATGCAACAATTGCTGACAGAAAATCAATTAAATCAGATGGAACTGTGGCAAGCGTTTTTTGATTTGCATTTCGAGAAACACAGTAAAAATTTTATAGCAAAGCATAATGTTGATGAAACCATCGCAGCTTTCGACTGGCAAAGTTACAACTCAAGAAAATACTCGCGTAGCACGTGTCAAGCGAAGATAAAAGCGTATCGCGATTCCGGAAATGATATACGTTCAGTAATCGGTTATGGCTATCATGAAAAGAAAAACTCAAAGCGACTGACGGCTGCGACAGAAGATTTAATTTACGAGTATTTTTGTGATTATTATCTTGTTAGAAGCGATGCAACTTCAAAATCTGTACATGCAATAGCAGATATGTTGAGAGCCAAGATACGCGAGCTTAGTAAATCAAAGCCAGCGTGTTATCCAGTCATACCGTGTGTCGACACTATATATCGTCGTTTTCGCGAAACGCTTGCATTATTGACGACGCAAAAGACATTAAGCAAAGCTGAAGCTAAAAAACTGCGCTATAAACTGGGTCGTGAGTTTGTGCCTGAAGACCCGCTTGAGAGGGTTGAGATGGACGCGGTATACATAAACTTAGGTTTAAACAACGACGCGAGCAAATATCTGGGCACTATTGTAATGATGATTGCGATTGATACTTGTACCCGCTGTCCTTTGGGTTATTCAATTCATGTCGGTAAAAACGCATCTGAGTCTGCTGATTTAGCTATCGAATGTTTGAAAAGTGTTGTGACACCAAAAGACAATCCGCTCTGGCCTACATACGGTATACCAGTAAAAATTATCACAGACGCCACAACGGCAACAAAAGGTAATTTGTATAAGTCGCTTGCTTTGCAACTTGGTGCGAATTCAATCACCACGCGCACGGGCGAAGGACAGAGTAAGCCATTTATAGAAAGCTTTTTCCGCACGCTAAGACGTGAGTTTTTAAGTAAACTGCCGGGATATCTAGGCTCAAAAACGCGTATAAATAATAATCATCTAGAAGCGACAGAAGATGCTGAACTTCATGCATCAATGACGCTTGAAGAGTTTGTCGCTGCGTTTGAAGACTACATCACAAATACATATATGAAATCAGCTCACAGTGGACTTAAAAATCGTGCGCCGCTTGACGTGTGGATGAATGCAATCAGTAAAAACCCACTGCTGCAAACAGTACCTGCGACAGTCACTGAGTTATCTGAGTTTCGCGGCTGCTATCGTGCGAAGTGTACATTATATGGAAATGGCTCAATTAAGCTTAAAAATGAGCAGTATGTAAGTGATGAGCTAAAAGCCTTGAGCTTGTCAGGTGTGAAAAGTGTTGAATGTTTTTACAGTGATATTGATACAAGCAGTGTTGTTGTGAAGCATCAAAACGACACATTCATTGTGCCTATTCGCGAGATGAATCATCACGATGATGCAGGTGTTCAACAAGCTGAGCTTGATGTTGCTCGTAACGCGCAATTCAGTGAATGTGATGTCGTTGAGCGTAAGCATTATGAGTACAAAAGCGGCAGCAAGCGAGGCTTGCCCAACTTCAAAAAAGCCAAGCAAAAGCAAGCTGAAAAGCGTGAGCTTGAAAGCGGTCGTAAACAGCCTTCTCGAACAAAATACAATAACAATAAAGCAATTGATGTTGATTCAGTTGACGCGCGCGAGCAAATTTTAAACTCACTAAATGCGCAAGTTGCTGCCGAAGAAGATATCGACACTGGTGCAACTTTTGATGATTTTGAGCCGGGCGGTGAGTTATGAGTAGTTTAAAAGCTAAGGCTGAATTGTTATACAGTAAAACATTTGATTGCGTGAATAATCGTCAAGAGCTTGCTGATTTGCTTGAAGAATCACAGCAGACTTTAAGTCTTGGGGTCGGTAGTTGTTGCGTGATTGTTGGTGACTCAGGAAGTGGCAAAACAACGTTACTCAAAACTTTTATAAAGCGATTCAATGAAAAGCACAGTACAGACGTTAGTGAAAATAAGTCAATAAAAGCATGTTATATTCGCTCGCCATCAAATATGAGCCCGTTAGATTTGTATCGCGCCATATTGAAAGGTATGAACGAACCCGGTGCCGCACAAGGCTCTGAAGTTGAGCTTCGTCGACGTATCGCGCAGCAAGTTAAGAACAAGCGTTATCGTGTTCTTATGTTTGATGAGTTTCAGCAAGTCGTTGAAAAAGTGGGTGTGAAATCAGCACGCCAAATTGCAGATTATCTAAAAGAATTAGTTGATGAATTAGGGTTGTTTCTTGTGTTCGCTGGCACTTCAAAAGTCATGAATATACTTGAAATTAATGAGCAATTTGCATCACGATGTTCACTCATTATTGAGAAGAAACTGCTTTCAGTCTCGACAAGAAAAAATTATGTTCACTTTGTGAAATATCTAATAACTCTGAATGAACATTTGAAATTTTCTCAAATTGACTTCACAAACCCTGAAATCAGCTTACCTATTTTCGTAGCAATACGGGGCGACTTGCGGCAGTTAAGTATGCTCATACGCAAGGCTATTTTTTATGCATGCGACAAAAATAGAGATGAAGTTCTCGTGAAAGATTTTGCTGCTGTGTTTAGTTCAATTAGTGCGTCAAAGAAAAATCAAGCAAACCCCTTCTCTAAAAAGCTCTCTTTGCTAAAAGCAGAACTTGGAGTTAATTATGAGCTCTAATCATTTTATATCGCCATTCTCTGCATGCGCTGTTATAGCTCGCTTTTATGGATTTGCAACAGTTAAAAAGCTGATGCTATCTAATGCTATTCAGACCCCGACGCGATTCGAACTTTATGCACACTCTCACTTTGAAAAGTTACTTGAAAATAAGCAGATTAAACATGATATTGAGCAATATAAATTATTAGACTGTACTCAAGTGCTTGAAAAAAGCGGCACAATAAATGACTCTGATCATATTAAGATTTGTCCTCACTGCTATCAAGAAACTGGGATTCAACTTTATCAATGGCAGCATATTGAAGTGACAAGTTGTCGGGTACATGAATGTGCGCTAATCAATGTAAAAAATCTGCCTCTTTATGATTTACAAGAGTCATGTAATTTATTGAGTTTTGAGCGATATATGCTGTCTTTGAGTGAGACTGAAAGCTCAGAGTTTGCTGAAAAACTGCTAAGGTTCTCAAGACTTTTATTCAGACCCTTTGACTTCATTCAAGCAAAAGTTAAATTCCAAAAATTTAGTGTTCAGCAAATCAGGTTTTTATTAGATGATGTGTTCAAGGTTTTGTCATGCCCATCCCTAAGTGAAACGTGGAAGCACTTATTATTAAATCACAGAGCGCAGTTTGAAAAGTGCGGTGAATTAGTCATGCATCATCGATTAGATGAGATAGCTAACTCAATCTACTCAATTCAGCATGAGTATAACTTTTTAAAATCGACTGAAGAGGTAGAAGCAAAGACTCTTTTATTAAAATATCATGGTGCTCAGATAGACAAGTCTTTATATGTTTCTACTCATCGCTTTGATAGTACATTCGATTCACAAAGTTTTTCTTTCCAGATAGACGGGGCAGCCCTTTCAGAATTTTTAGGTATCAATATGAAGTCACTTTCTCATGTTGCTCAGCAAAACATGTTTGATGCAATCTATCTTTGTAAGCAACAAGATAAGTCATTTTATGACATGAGAAAAGTTGCAGAGGCTTTATCGAAATCATTTGAGCTAGTTTCTGAATGTGATGATAAATTCTTGAAAGTAAGTGATGTGCCGAAGGGCATCTATGATTTGTTTGATTTATCGAGAGATGAGCTTGTTAGTTGTGTATTAAATAGTCATGTTGACGGTCTATATAAAGTTAATACAAGCATTGAGCGTGTTAATCATTTATATGTAAGTGAGAAAGGCTTAAAGCAATTATTGAAGGAAAAGTGGAAAGCAATAGGTGATTTGAATAAGTATGACGCTATTCGTATGTTGAAAATAAATGCAGATGTTTTAAGTACATTAATTGAAAATGAGTATCTAAAGCTTTCAACGAAAAATGGTGAACAAATAGATGCAGATAGTATGCGTGAATTTGTTTCTAACTATCTTATTTTAAATAGAAAAGCTAATTTTGAAAAAGCGAGGGCCTGTGAAAAGCGAGTAACAGGCTGCTGTAACGTACAACCCATTTTTCAAATTTATATGGATTCAAATAGGACAGATTTTGTTCTGTATGACAAAGCACATCTCAATGATTGTTGTATGCAAAAATTACAATCACGATTTACACACTTTAGTAAATCAAACATAGATTTATCAAAAGACGTCATCATTTTTAGAAACAAACGACGTCATTAGCTAGAGTTTTTAGTCGACTTGTTTAGTTTCGCTTAGCTGTCTTGATTTGACAAAAAGTTGAAATCACACTAATAATAGGCCGAGAGCATTTAATGCACTCGGCCTTTTTTTTCGTTTGGATTTTGCTCAAAATATTAATGGCAAATTTATTCCAGCGATTAATCGTGAAAAATAACAAATTCTAGCGTTTAATCAGAAACTTGAAGCTATACAAATCAGAAAGTGCTCTTAAATTTTCCCGCCATTTCTGTAGCTTAATTCCAGCCTTGGATCAGAAAGAACAAAGTTGTACTTTCTAGAACGAGTAGCAAGACTAATTTCAATTTGCTCAATTATTTGTAGTATTAATAGTCATATTGATTAAGCTACGGGTTTGATAATTATTATTTACTTTCAATATAGTAAATAACAAAGGTATTAGAATAATGTTCGGGTTTTAATGATACATATTTATAGTGCCTAAGTGTTCCTTTGTCATCTAGCACAGACTTTTCTCCTTCCCGAATTCTCTTTACTTCATAGTCTTGCCACATTTGGCAAAACAACTCACTACGAGATTTAAGATCGTCTAAGACGGCTTTAAAGGCTGATTTGTCTGTAGCTAAAGCAAAGTAAGAGCGGAATGAGGCAATAGTGTTTTTTGCTGCCTGCTCCCATTGAGGAATACGTCGCTTATACTCATCATTTAAGAACATAAGCTTTAATGAGTTTCTATCAGCTTTAGGAAGGGTAGACCAATCGAATATCTTTTTGGAAGCCGCCTCATTCCAGTACTCTATATCCATATTTTCTCTGCGAATAAATGCAGGATTCGGTTCAAGTGCACGAATTAGCGCTTTTAATTCTTCCGACACTTCCTCTTGCTCTTCTAGAGCAGGTTTATTCCCGAAAACAATCGCGTTTAAATACTCTTGTTCATCGTTAGTCAGTTTTAAGACTGTGCCAATGCGATTAATAGCTGCACGCGATATACTGATTTCTCGTCCTTGCTCTAACCAAGTGTACCAACTGACACTTATAGCAGCCAATTGCGCGACTTCCTCTCGACGAAGCCCTTTTACACGCCTTCTTCCACTGGTAAAACCATAATCTTCAGGGTTTATTTTTGCACGGTGTTTGGTAAGGAAGGTTTTTAAGTTTTCGTGTTTAGTCGTCATAAAATGTTTAGCCTATGACTAT
The DNA here is from genome assembly GCF_014349195.1 of Pseudoalteromonas sp. BZK2. NCBI lineage: Bacteria > Pseudomonadati > Pseudomonadota > Gammaproteobacteria > Alteromonadales > Pseudoalteromonadaceae > Pseudoalteromonas > Pseudoalteromonas sp. BZK2. The sequence goes on from NZ_JACSOG010000008.1 coordinate 106,540, forward strand.
TTATCACAGTATAAATGCCCATATTTTACGCTTATCTTGACTGCTATATAGTGCCACCATCTTACACCTTCCACTGCTTTTGAGCTAGTTAGGTCCTTACAATTCAATGAGTCAGAGGTGGATCAATGTCTCAAGAAAATGTTTATTCGGCATCTCCAAATTACTGGAAACCTATCTTATTTGTTGCAACACCATGGGTATTTGTTTTTTTATGGAGTACAGGGTTTGTTGGCGCAAAATTTTCGCTTCAATATAGTGGTCCATTTCACCTACTGTTTTTTAGAGGACTATTTTCATGTGTTATTTTTTTATTTTTATCGGTTGTGCTAAAGGTTAAGTTTCCTTCATTGAAAAGCGTTAAACAGCAATTAATAGTAGGGCTTTTTCTGCAAACCTTTTTTCTAGGTGGCTGTTTTTTCTCAATGAATAAAGGGCTTCCTGCATCAGTTGTGGCATTAATTACGGGTTTACAACCAGTGTTAACGGCGGTGCTGGCATCAATAATACAAAGCAAGCAGTTAAAGAAGTTGCAATGGCTAGGGATTGTAGTCGGGTTTTTAGGTGTTTTTCTTGTGCTTTCGCCAACTAAATTAGGAGGTGAATTAAGTTTAATTGGTCTACTTGCAGCATTTTTTGGTTTAACAGGTGTGACGGTTGGTGCAATGTATCAAAAGAAAGCGGTAAGTGATGGGCATATTTTTGCATCTACTTTCTTTCAATATATTCCCCTTGCTGTCGTGATGGGAGTGGTGTCATTTTTATACGAGCCAAACACACCGACTTGGAACGCACCTTTTATTATTAGTATATTGTGGCTTGTGGTTGGTGTGTCTGTAACGGCCATATTGTTGCTTATGTTTATGATAAAAAATGGAGAATCGACAAAGGTAGCATCCTATTTTTATTTAGTACCAGTACTCACAGCTGTCGAAGCATGGATTTTATTTGATGAAAAAATCAGTTTTGCAATGTTGTTAGGTATGGGCTTATCAATTATAGGGTTACTGCTTGTACACAGAAAGTAGCGACCAAGCTATGGCTCTCCTCTTAAATGGTCAAATAAAACTTTAGATAGCACACCAATTTGTGCACCTTTTTTAATACAAAGAGTTAAGTTTCTTTTTGACCATTTTTCATCCACTTCTATGATTTTTATATCTAAAGAGCGCCAGCAGCCTATTGAATCATATGGCAATAAAGCAATGCCCACACCAGAACCAACCATTCTACATACAGCATCAAAACTTTTAACTTGCGCTCGAATATTTAGATGGCAATTTAGGCCTGCGGCTTTATTCATCATAAAAGTATGGATTGCAGAACCTTCGTTCAAGATAACAAATGGAAAACTGACAGCTTGAGAAAACTGTATTTTGCTAAATTTAGCAAGAGAATGCTCGCTTGGAACAATGATGACCAATCGATCTTTCTTATAAGGATAAAACTCCACATTATCATAACGGCCATTTTCAGCGACGATCCCTAACTCAACTTCTCCTTGTGCTACGGCTGTAATTATTTCTTCGCTTGTGTGTTCTTCTAAAGCAACTCTAACACCCTGATTATTTTCTAAAAAGGTCCCAAGATCTTCTGGCAAGTATGTATGAATAGCATTGGTGTTTGCCCATAATTTTACTTGCGATAATGCATCTTTAGTAAAAGGAGCAATATCAGATTGCATTTGCTCTAACGTAGCTAATGTTCTTTTGGCATATCGAAGAACGATTTCACCTGCTTTTGTAGCAGACACGCCTCTAGGTTGACGCTCTAATAACTGAGTGCCTAAATTATCTTCGAGTAGTTTAATTCGGTGGCTCGCTGATGATGGTGCCAAGAATACTTGCTTAGCTCCTTGAGTTAAGTTCTTTTGTTCTACCACAGCGATAAATAGTTTTAAGTCAGTAAGATCAAATTTCATTCTAAATTACCATTCGTTATTAACGAACTCTTATTGGTTAATTAGCAATTCTAATGTTGAGCAGTTATGTGGCATTGTAGCGTCACTTTTTACAATGAAAAAGAAATTCTGTGGGTTTAAATCGTTTAACAAGCAATGAAATCGGTATTATCTTAGCGGTTCTTTCTGCTGCAGGTTTTTCTCTAAAGGCAATATTTGTAAAACAAGCTTACTTAATTGCTAATGTTGAACCTATTACTCTTCTTAGTTTACGAATGCTTTTTTCATTCCCTTTATTTATTCTTATTGGCTATTCAAGCTTAAAAACAGGCTTTTCATTGACCAAAAAAGAAGTTCTTTTACTTATTTTGCTCGGTGTTGCCGGCTATTACGGCGCATCAATTTTGGATTTTATGGGCCTAGAGTATATTTCAGCAGGATTAGAGCGCATTATTTTATTCTCATATCCCATCCTCACGATTTTTATGGGGGTTTTATTTCTGGGTAAACAATTTGAAAAGCGGTTGGTTGTACCTACAGTGCTATGCACATTAGGGGTTGTTTGCGCATGCTTGAGTGATTTCAAATTTGCTGGAGGTAGTCACAGCATTTGGCTTGGCGCTGCTTTAGTCTTTGGCTCTGCGCTATGCTACGCATTTTACCAAGCTTTTTCAGAGCCAATGATTGAGAAACTAGGCGCAATGCGGTTTTCTTTATTGGCTATGTTTGTATCTATTTTTGCCGTTCAGCTACATTTTTTTATTCAATTACCAATAGAGAGCCTAATCCAACCTACTAAAATTTATACAATTTGCTTTATGATGGCTTTATTCTCAACTGTTCTCCCTGTCTTTTTGCAATCAAGCGCTATTAAATATATAGGAGCGGCAAGGTCTGTACTTGTAAGTACTTTAGGGCCTATTTTGACTTTAATTCTAGGGTGGATATTACTTGATGAAAAAATCACTTTGTTGCAAGTGTTGGGTATGTGTTTAGTTTTAATTGGTGTTTTGGCTATAAAACGTAAGAGAGTTTAATTTAAGAGGAAACAGATGGAATCATTATTTATATACGGCACCCTTCGTAAAGGTTATCCAAATGAACACATATTAACTAACATTGGCGGTAAGTTCACAGATGCTTCTGTATTTGGTCGTTACATAAATGTTGGGTGGGGAGTCGAAATGGGCTGCCCTGCACTGAGTCTAGATCCTCAGGGCGAGGAAATTAGAGGGCAAATATTTAGTTCATCACATTTAACTAAACATTGGGAGTTTTTGGATGAATTTGAAGGCAGTGATTATCATCGTGTTGAAACAAGTGTAAAGCTTGAAAATGGCCAAATGTGCACTGCGTTTGTTTATGTTGCTAAAGAATAAGACTAATTAACAGAATACAGAGGAACTAATATGTCTGCCCCCATCAAGCTTTTGAGCTTTTCTATTGCCTTTGTTTGTATTTTATTATCATTAAACTTTGGCCTGAGATCATCAATGGGCTTTTTTATGGCCCCGATTTCTGATGAATTTGGTTATGGTAGAGAAGTTTTTGCTTTCGCACTCGCTTTACAAAACTTATGGTGGGGTTTATCACAACCCTTTGCAGGAGCACTCGCTGATAAATATGGAACATGCAAAACAGTCATTGTTGGCGCGCTTTTATATGCGGGTGGTCTTTATGTAACAGCTTCATCAAATTCCATATTGAGTTTGAATTTGGGTGCAGGCTTACTTATGGGGATGGGTATTGCTGCAACAGGGTTTGGCGTTGTTTTACCTGCTATGGCAAAAATGGTTTCTCCGGATAAGCGAGCATTTGCACTTGGCTTAGGGAGTGCTGCTGGCTCCGCAGGGCAATTAATATTTGTTCCCGTTGCACAGGATTTTATTGCAGCTTATGGCTGGAGTAATGCTCTAATGTTATTAGCTGGTGGTGCATTATTAATGGCTTTAATGGCTGGGGTATTTAAAGAAAATACAGACCCTGAACAAATGTCACAACCAATCACTGCAAAGCAAACAGTGAAAGAAGCGTTGAATGAAGCACTCAGCTATCCACATTACTGGTTAATAGTGATCGGCTTTTTTGTATGTGGTTTTCAATTAGCGTTTATTACAGTACATATGCCAGCATTTTTAAGTGACAGAGGTTTTACCGCAAACGTTGCCGTAGCAAGTTTAGCTCTTATTGGCTTGTTTAATATTTTCGGTTGTTTGGTCTCTGGGGCTTGGTCTGGTAAGTATTCTAAAAAGAATTTATTAACGCTTATTTATGCACTGAGAGCTATTGCTATAGCGCTATTTATGCTTTTACCAATGACTGAAACATCAGTAATTTTATTCTCAATCTTAACAGGCTTTTTATGGTTGGCCACTGTACCGCCAACTTCCGGACTCGTAGCACAGCTTTTTGGTTTGCCACATATGGGGTTACTTTACGGTATCGTATTTTTAAGTCACCAACTTGGTTCATTCAGTGGTGTTTGGCTAGGCGGTTATCTATACGACTTAACAGGATCATATGATGTCGTTTGGTGGAGTGCTTGTGTAATTGCACTTGTTACGGCTGCAATTCACGTGTTTATAGATGAGAGACCAGTTGAGCGGTTACGTATTACTACAAATTAAATAACACCTAGTCTTGTTTTCATAAAGTGAAAGGTGTGCTGCAGCACACCTTTTAATTTAGTTATTTACTTCAAAACATATTCAATTTTATGTAATTGACCAGTAAAAGCGAATGGTGCTTTATCGTAGTAGCTTCGGGTAACTGTTGAGCCAAGATCCTGACCAACATCAAGCGTTTCAGTGGCTGAATAGCGAACCGGAGGCACTTTATCCACTTTGCCAGAGGCAACCTTTTTACCGTTTACTATCAGTGTCGCCTGGCCGCCGTTAGGTGCTTTTCCTTGTTGGGTATATTCAAGGGTAAGCGTGACCTCGCCAGTAGGTAAAGCTTGTTCAGATTTAACAACATAGTGGTGCTCGTTAAAGAAATTCATCACGTAAACAGGTTTACTGTCTTCAACATATAAGCTGTAGCCAGCGCTTGAACCTCCTACAGCAACTAATACACCTTCTACACCTTGCTTTGGTACATTAAACGTTGCCGTAATAGAATGCGAACGGCCATAAACAGCAGGTGCGCTCCCTTCAGGGATACGATTAGTACCAGCTAAATAAGTAAACTGAGTTTTTCCTTTGGTTACACTGGGGCGTTCAGGATTAGTTGCACGTTCAACAAAGCGGTCATCTAATGGGTAAACATTAAATTTTTTCGCTTCTTGATCAAAAATTGAAATTAAAGTTCTTAATTTATCTGGGTATTTAGCAGATAAGTCAACAGCTTCAGAAAAGTCTTCTTCAATATTGTAAAGCTCCCATTTATCATTATCGAAACCAACAGAACCATTCAAAGCCCATGGTACTCCATGAAACGAAGCAGCCACCCAACCGTCATGATAAATAGCACGATGACCACCGGTTTCAAAATACTGAGTCGTACGTTTGCCTTTAGCATCTTTATCGTTCAGCGAGTACAGCATGCTCACACCAGCCATCGGCGTTTGCTCTACACCGTTAACAACTTTAGGCTCAGGAATGTGGGCTGCATCAAGTATGGTTGGTGCTATATCAATCACGTGATGAAACTGTGAGCGCAAGCCACCATGCTCTTTAATATATTTAGGCCATGACACAACAAGCCCATTTCGGGTGCCACCAAAATGTGAAGGGACACGTTTCATCCACTGGAATGGTGCTGAGCCTGCCCATGCCCAGCCAACAGGAAAGTGGTTCTCGTGCAGCGGGCTACCTAGCTCATCTATTTTAGCTAGTTGCCCTTTGATTGTGTCGGCAATGCCATTTTGCGTCATCATATTGTTAAGTGTGCCAGTGACGCTGCCTTCAGCACTTGGGCCATTATCACCAGCGATAAAAACAATCATGGTGTTATCAGCATCAGGTAACTGCGAAACCGCATCCAGTAATCGACCAACATGATAATCTGTGTGCGCAGTAAAGCCTGCGAACACTTCTTGGTGACGGCTAAATAGCTTTTTCTCGTCAGCAGAAAGAGAGTCCCATGCTTTTATTTCTTTAGGTCGTTCTGTAAGTTTAGTATTCTGTGGGGCTATACCAAGCGACTTTTGCCGATCTAATGTTTCTTCGCGAACTTTATCCCAACCCTGATCAAATTGACCTTTAAACTTGTCGTTCCACTCTTGTGGTGCATGAAGCGGGGCGTGTGTTGCGCCTGTCGCAAAATACATAAAGAACGGCTTTTCGCTATCGATAGATTCTTGTTGCCCCATCCATTTGATTGCGTCATCAACCAAGTCTTCGGTTAAATGATAACCTTGCTCAGGCTTTTTAGGTGGTTCAACCGGTGTGGTGTTTCTGAATAATTGCGGTTCCCATTGGCTAGTTTCACCTCCCTGAAAGCCATAAAAATATTCAAAACCTAGGCCTGTCGGCCAATGGTCAAATGGACCAATAGGGCTGGTTTCCCAGTCTGGAGTGTTGTGCCATTTACCCCAAGCCGCTGTGTTATAACCATTTTCTTTTAGAATCTGGGCAATACTCGCAGTTTCATCAGGCCAAACACTATGATAGCCAGGGTAGCCTGTTGAAAGCTCAGTAATTGTTCCCATGGCAACTTGATGGTGGTTTCTACCAGTAAGAAGAGCTGCGCGTGTTGGCGAACAAATAGCTGTGGTATGAAAGCGGTTAAACTTTAAGCCTTCATTGGCTAGTTTATCGATTGATGGGGTTGGAATTGGGCCGCCAAAAGTACTTGGGTGACCAAACCCAAAATCATCTAATAAAATAACCACAACATTAGGTGCACCTTTTGGTGCTTTTATTGGTTGTGGATAATCTTGTTTAGAGTTTTCAAACGTTTTGCCTATCTTTCCCTGAAACTCTGGTGCGGCTATTGGTAAAACACTTCTATCTATTTCAGATGCGTTCACTTGGCTAAACCCAGAAAGCAATAGCAATGAAATAATACTACCTACTCGTTTTAAACGATTCATCCCTTTCTCCATGGTAATAATTACCGACATGTTGGTATGTAATAGTGAGTATTTAGTCACTAACTTAGTAACTATAGTCCAAGGTAATTGTTTAAATAAAGTACGTTTTGTGTTTTTAAAGGTTGTTTTTAGTGGTAATTCATTTTGATTAATCCATTAGGGTTGGTTCTTTGGATTTGAGCTTAATAACGGTTTTTAAATTTAATTTGAATCTATTAAAGTTGAGAAAAGACAGTATTTCTGCCGCCTCTTTTTGCTTCATAAAGGTGTAAGTCGACTCTTTTGGCTGCCTGTTCTGACGTTTCGTTTGGTGCAATTTCAATAACACCTAAGCTTATCGTTGCGCTTACATCCTCATCTTTTGTTGTAACGTCTTGAAAAACTTTGTTTATTTCGTTTTATACTTCAGTAGCAGCAAGCTGAGAAGAGAATAATAGAAAGCAAAAAATCCTAAACATTTTAAATGTTACTCCGTCAGGAATTATTATCCATAATATTAATTTTGCAGATGTTCTGGCTAGCATTCATAGTGAATGTAGCAGGTTTGTTTTGGTCAAATAGCATAAGGCTGAACTTCATTGAACAGCCTTGTGGAAAGTTGTTAAAGCTAAGAGTTTGGTTCAAGCACTTTACTGTCATCCACTAATTTAGTTGTTTGTAAGTTCGCAGCCGCTTGCCTTTCGCTATATCGGTCTACAAGCCAGTCCAGTTTGTCTCTGGTTAGTAAAGTAAATTTAATTAACTCTTCCATCACATCGACAATGCGCATTCTAAACGACGACTCTTTCATATTGCCAGCCTCGTCAAACTCTTGCCAAGCTTTTGCGACTGATGACTGATTTGGTATCGTTAACATACGCATCCAGCGACCAAGAATGCGCATGTTATTTACAGCATTAAAGCTTTGCGAACCGCCAGATACCTGCATTACGGCTAGCGTCTTACCTTGTGTTGGTCTAACAGCACCATCAGTAAGTGGGATCCAATCTATTTGATTCTTGAGCACAGCTGACATATTGCCGTGAATTTCAGGTGAGCACCAAACCTGTGCTTCGGACCATTTCACAAGCTCTCGCAGCTCTTGTACTTTTTGATTGTTTACTGACTCTCCATTATCAAATAATGGTAATCCATCTGGGTTAAATATTTTAACTTGAGCACCTAAGTGTTCAAGTATTCTTGCGGCTTCTTCACTAGCAAAACGGCTAAACGACGTTTCTCGTAAAGACCCGTATAAAATTAAAACTCGAGGTTTGCTTGTGCTTGCATTATCGAAAGTCGGGGTTACGTCAAACTTTGCATCATTTAAGTATTTCATTACATCTCCTGAATGATTGAGGCTTACCTAGTAAGACGTAATGTTTTTCAAAAAGACGAAGTGTTAGCAGAACTTTTTTTGTTTGGGGTGGTAATCAACTAAGTTGCCGTACTTATCGATTTCAAAGTCACAACAACAATCGAATAATGCCTTCAATTTTGAGCGACTTTTTTGCAGCCTTGATTTGTAGGTTGAGTAGCTGATGTTTAACTTCAAAGCTTCCTCTTTTTGAGAGTATCCTTCGAGATCTATTTTTCTAATTAGATCCGCTTCTTCTTCAGGCATAGCTTGTAAAAAAGGTTCAATGCACTTTATGAGTTCAGCTTTTACGGTTTTGTTTTCTTGTTGCGAAATAATATCATCAAGCTCTATTTCTACATGCTTATTTTGACGCCTATAAAAGTCAACAATAACATGGTGTGCTATTTGAAATAACCAAGCCTTTAAACTTCGCTGATCTTGTAAGTGATGAATATTAAGATGTGTTTTTAACAGAATATCTTGTAAAAGTTCTTCAACATCAGCAGGGTTCGATATTTTTGTGGTTAAAAAAGCACGTAAACTATTTTTGTATTCAAGCCAGATTTGTTCGATGGACATAATAGTATCGTTGTTGGGATTTAATCGTTAGTTTATCAAAAATAGTACAGAGCCTGCATGTGGCAGGCTCATTTTAATTACTATACCAAATAAGATTAGAGTCCGAGTCCTATATCCGTATTTGGGTATTTTTTCATTGTGGCTATGTGTGCTTTCATAAACTTAGTCGCTTGAGGCATGCCCCATTCAAAATATTGGTGCCCTGTGCTTGCCATTTCTTTAGGGTCCATATTTAAATTGAAAACCCAAGGCGCCGTTCCGATATCTAATAAGAATGATGCATCAATGTTGCGTCTTGGCACTGCAGTATTGAACACTTTAAAATGAATTTTGTAGTCTAACCAGCGAAGTGCTGTGAAATCTTCACGGCTCCACATATACACAACTTGACGTCGTGATTTGCCATTATCAGCTAGTAAGAAAGCTGTTTGATCTATGCCATCGAAATACATATTACTCGGAAGCTCATCAATAACACCACCTAATCGTAAAGAAGTCATGTAGATATCGGTGAGGTCCATTAAGCCATTATTGACTTGCCCAGCAGATATCATGCCTTTCCAGTAAGCAATGCCGGGAATTCTAACTCCTCCTTCCCATGTTGTTCCTTTACCACCACGCCACGGCGAATAGCCACTATCTGGCCAAGTATCTTCATTAGGGCCATTATCTGAAGTGAAAATAATCAGTGTATTTTCTAGCTGCCCTTTTTCTTTTAATAGAGCAACAAGTTCACCTGTAATATCATCAACTTCGACCATAGCATCGCGAACGGGCATTGCAGCTGGGCTTGCGCCTTTGTATTTTGGAGCTGGGTAGTTGTCGTTATGGATCTTTGAAAAAGAATGAATTAAATAAAATGGTTTCCCTTCATCAACAGCTTGGTTTATAAATTTTACAGACTCATCTCGCAATACCTGATCAATCATTGAGATATCTTCAATACTATTAATTGGATACGCAACTTCACGCTTACCACCTTTGCGGCCTTTTATCAGGCCTTCAGGACGCAGCTGAGAAGCTTTAGTGTAAAGCTCTTTGTTTGTCATCATGTCGGCATATTGGCGCTCTACCAAAAATTGGGTGTAATCTGATTGAACTGATGGGAGGCCATAGAAATAATCAAAACCTACCTCATGAGGAAGCATTCCCTCAGCTTCACCAACATGCCATTTACCGATTAGCGCCGTTTTATAGCCCACTTTAGATAATAGCTTACCTTGAGATACTTCTTTCTCCCACGGATTTTGTGTCACTTTATCGCCAGTTAGAATAGGGCGAACTAAGCCACTTCTTACGGGTAATCTACCAGTTGTCAGTGCAGCTCGAGAAGATGTGCAAGTTGGTTGTGAATACATTGATGTGAGGCGAAGCCCTTCGTTTGCCAGTTTATCTATATTAGGAGTGGGAGCACCTATCGCTGCACCGCCACCATACACTCCAGGGTCACCCCAGCCTAAATCATCTACTAGTAAAACAAGAACATTTGGTTTTCTGCCTTGCTTAGCTTCGAGATTCTTTAGCTTTGAGGCCGCAACTTTCTCTTGTTCAGGGCGAGGAATGGCTGGCTCCATATTTGGCTTTTCAACGATTGCATCATTGAATACATTTTTTTCTGCAACCACAGAAAATGATGCGATTAACAGACTGAGAACTAAAAACCTTTTCATACTTTACTCCTTGTTAAGGGGGATGAATTCATTCATATATATTAACTGTTTGATATAAAAATAATTATTCTGAATTTTTAGTCTTTATTAAGAATATCAGCTGTTGGAAATATGGCCAGTTTTATTGTGCTAGTTTTGGGAGGAGATGAACTTAATGGCTAGCTTATTAATTCTAGAATGAAATTTTAGTTCGTGTTTTTTTATAATCACTAAAGGTATGGCGTTGCTATAAGTTTTATCTCAAAAATATGATTTTTGTGCCTTAAATGGTATTGTCCTCAGTGTAAATTTAATTAAAAGGAATTACTTTTTTATGCTAAATAAGATGCTTCTTAGTGGTGCTTTTCTATTTTCTGTTACTGCAATGGCTGACATGCCAGCCTACTTTAATAATGAGATAGATCAAGAGTATCGCGCGGTTTTAAAGCACATGGATGAAATGATGCCGCAAACCGATTTAGAGCTTGCTTACTTACCCTCTTTTTACCCGTTTAGCATCTTTGATATTCATGCCACAAAATTGAAAAATGACAAAGATAAGCAAGCGTTTACTAACTTTAATTTAGGCGTGCTTGGTAGTCAGTTTTTAAATGTAGAACCGCAGGTTGGAACAAAACTTCCTAATTTAGTTATTTGTAAAAAAGATAAGTGTACGGAACAAAGGCTAAAGCAAATTAGCTCATTTTTAGCTGTATCGGAGGAGCAAATCTTAGCTTTTAAAAATAACATTAGCTTGAACCTTGTACAATTAACTGCGCCGAATGTTTATCGTATTAACAATACTTTTTACTCCCCAACTCAATTATTAAGCTATACACCATCAAAGTATGCGGGTTTTGTACCATCTGCCGATTATAAAATTCTATCACCTGATACAGCCTCTAGTTTGATGGAGCTATCAGCTTATTCTCAAAAGCTCAGAGATTTAATGATTAAACATAAAGTTGCAGCTGTCACAAAAGATAAGAATGACAGCGTAAATGTAATTTTTGGCGGCCTTAGCGATAATCATTGGGGGGTAGTACTTTTAGACAAAAGTAATATACCTAGGAAAGGTGATAGAAATGCAATAGGCCTTGAGTATGACGTAATAAAACCACTCTCTGAGACAAGCTTTTATTATCAAACAAATTAAGTCTATTTTTATCAAAAAGTGTATAAATCAATAGAGTGAATTATGAGCTCATTTAAAAAATATAGATTAAAGAACTCTCGGTTTGGGTTGAAAAGTTTTGGTTTAATAGCACTATTTGTATCTTTAACAGGGTATGCCACCGAGCAGCAAATACAGCAGCAAGTTGATGCGTTTATTCAGAGCCAATATAAAGACCACTTCCCAGAGTCAGTCTCTGATGATGAAGTTGGCCGGTTAAAGCGTTTTTATGAGCATATTGATGGCAGAGTCTCTATATTTTGGACTTATCAATCAGGCAATGTTTGGTTAGAGAAGCTGACTCTTATTGAGGTTCAAAATGACGGTTATAGCGAATTGTCGTCTATTTCTTTTAACGGAGTTGTAGAAAGTACAAAAAAGGTAGGCGAAGAGCTTGTCATACAATTACGTACATATGATGAAAATGATCCTCGTTGCTGCCCCAGCAAGAAAACCACGTTACGCTACCGTATTTATAATGGTGAGTTAATTAAGTTATAGCCTGATAATTTGTCACCAGGCTATAAATCAAGAATTAGCAAATATGATATTCACCACGTGGTTTGTTGCTGAACATAAAGGCCTGTAACTCAGATTTGAGTACTTCGATAATATCAGTTGTAAAGGGCGTTCTGATTTCGCCAGAGTCTAAATATCTAAGCAGATCAGTTTCATGCTTGAGTGCCGATTGAATAGAGTAGCTAATAGGATAAGTCACTTTAAACTGTTTGCGCGATATCACGTTATCGTGGTTTTCAATATCAACATAAAAAGTTAACTGTTCGTCTTCTTCGCAAATATCACTGCAGGTGCCTTGTTCGCGAATACAATCTAAGACAATATTTCTGATGAAAATATCAAATTCGTTCATATTAATCCTTTAATCTTTGCCCTTCCATTGGGTACAAATAAAACTAGCAAAAAGTAATTAATTTAGCCAATCCAATTTTGCATCTTTTGGATTAACTCTTTCTGAATGGGTTGATTTAATAGTATTAGGGGGTGGGCAGTAGTTAGTTGATAGAGGATAGGATGCGCGATACACGTTTCACGCCTACGTTGTAGCAGCGGCTTTATGCTGTGGCATTGATAAATTTTTACGAGAAACGAGAAACGAGAAACGAGAAACGAGGGGTGATGGGTGAGGTAAAACGCGATGTGAAATCGCTGCTACACAAGCAGGTTCAGACTAAATTTAAAATCTGACGGGCTAAAGCCCGACCTACCATGTAGGTCGCTATTTATGGCGACAAGGCTCGAGGGAGATGCGCACCTCGCCTCTCGAACCTCGCACCTCGCAACTTTCCTCTTTCACCTAGTAACTCGCTAACTACCTCTAGAACCTAGCTTCTCGCCCCTAAAACCTCGCCTCTTACAATCTCTGCACCTTTACTTAGCGCACTGAGTTTGGCGCTTGCTATGTGGCGAGGGAGGGGAGCCATACCGCAGTTTGTGCATGGGTAAAGCTTGTCGGCATCAACGTATTTCAGGGCTTCGCGTAATGTTTGTGCGACCTCTTCAGGGGTTTCAATTTCATTGCTCGCTACATCAATGGCGCCAACCATCACTTTTTTTCCACGTATAAGTGCTAATAGCTCAATGGGCACGCGAGAGTTGTGGCACTCAAGTGAAATAATATCGATATTCGATTTTTGAAGTTTTGGGAATACTTCTTCATATTGACGCCATTCATTGCCCAGTGTTTGTTTCCAATCAGTGTTGGCTTTGATGCCATAGCCGTAGCAAATGTGCACGGCGGTTTCGCATTTTAAGCCTTCGATTGCTCTTTCGAGGCACTTAATGCCCCAGTCATTAACATCATCGAAAAACACATTAAACGCAGGCTCATCAAATTGAATAATATCAACACCCGCAGCTTCGAGTTCTTTCGCCTCTTGATTGAGGATTTTGGCAAATTCCCATGCTAGTTGTTCACGGCTTTGATAGTGGGCGTCATACAAGGTGTCAATCATGGTCATAGGCCCTGGCAACGCCCATTTTATAGGTTGCTTGGTTTGCGAACGTAAAAACTTGGCGTCTTCAACAAACACGGGTTTGCTGCGTGACACCGGGCCAATCACACTTGGTACACTGGCTTCGTAACGATTACGAATGGTCACTGTTTTACGGTTCTCAAAATCAACGCCATTTAAGTGTTCGATAAAGGTCGTTACAAAGTGTTGGCGGGTTTGCTCGCCGTCGCTCACGATATCAACGCCAGCTTGTTGCTGCTCTTGTAAGGCAACACGCAGTGCGTCTTGTTTGCCGTCAATAAGTTCTGTTCCTTGCAATTTCCAAGGTGACCATAAGGTTTCAGGCTCAGCAAGCCAAGCTGGTTTTGGTAAGCTGCCAGCTGTTGATGTTGGTAATAATTTTTTCATTTTTAATCTCATTAAATTGCGTAGTTGGCAGACCATTTTTCAAGTACTGATTGATAAGGCTTAATAAAGTGTTGCTCTGTAAATTTACCTTGTGCAATCGCTAGTTGACTGCGCTCTTCACGGTCGTAAACAATTTGCGTAATAGAGTGATCGGCGTTTCTTAAATTGGGTTGATAGCAACTACCCGCCACGGCATTGGCGTTATAAATTTCTGGACGGTAGATTTTTTGGAATGTTTCCATAGTGCTAATCGTGCTGATCAACTCTAAGTTGGTGTAATCGTTCAGCAAGTCACCAAAGAAATAAAACGCCAGCGGAGCAACTGTGTTTGGTGGCATAAAATAGCGCACCTGCAAGCCCATTTTTTTAAAGTATTGCTCGGTTAATGAGGACTCATTTGGTTGGTACTCAACACCTAAAATTGGGTGTTGGTTTTCTGTGCGGTGGTACGTTTTGTTATCAGACACGCTTAAACAAATAACCGGTGGCTTTTTAAAGTGCTGTTTGTAAGTTTCTGAGTCAATAAAGTATTTAAATAGTTTACCGTGTAAGTCACCAAAGTTTTCGGGAATGCTAAATTCGCTTTTTGCTTTGTTATGATCAAGCAGCAGGACGCTAAAATCATAATCGCGCACGTAAGATGAAAAGTTATTACCAACAATACCTTCGATACGTTCATTAGTTTGGTGATCAATGATATTCGTTTTTAGTACTTCAATTGACGGGAATGCCTCTGCGCTTTGTGCAATTTCTAAATCAACAGAAATGATCTCAAGCTCTACTGAGTAGCGGTTGCCTTGCGGGTTATCCCAGTTTGCTAGCGCATTAAAGCGACTATCAATCATTTTTAAGGCGTTACGTAAATTCTGCTGGCGACTTTCACCGCGAGCTAGGTTCGCAAAGTTTGTGGTAAGTCGTGTGCTATTTGACGGATGATAATTTTCGTCGAGGCAAATACTTTTAATTGTAAATCTGAGATCGTTGTTCATGGCAATGTATCCAAAAGTCCTGAGATAAATGATTGCTGCTCACCTTCCTTAAATCGCTAGGTCATTAACCTTAGGTTGCTCTGCAGCGCTAATAAATTTATACGTTCTTACTATCATGAAGAAAAACGTTTTTATTTCAGGTAAAACATGAGGCAGATTCATGCTGCTTTGTTGTCTTAGTTCTAAAAACAGCAACTGGGAATGAAAAAATGCTTTAAAGTTATTTTGGACGTCTAGATTTCTAAAGTCATATGTTGAAGTTGCAGTAATTTCATATAAAACGTGAGTAATATTCACTAGTTAACAGGACTTTTGAGAGCAACCCCGTACTTTATTGTTGTTATACTCGGTTTCACAAATCAACAACACAGACAAATACAATGAATGAATTAATCGTGCTTATTATCGCTTGCGCCATACTTGGTAGCGGGGTTGGCTTTTTAGCTGGGCTGTTAGGAATTGGTGGAGGCCTAGTGATCGTGCCTATATTAAGCATGATCTTGCTGTATTTTCAGGTGTTACCCGCAGAGCAAGTGGTGCTGGTGGCGATTGCTACATCGCTCGCCTCAATTCTTTTTACTTCAACGTCATCAGCTATCGCTCACCACAAAAATGGTAATGTGCCTTGGCAATTGGCTCCGTGGGTAATGACAGGTGTTGCACTAGGCGCACTTATCAGTGGCTTTTTGGCTTCGCTATTACCCGCAAATGTGGTGCGAATTGTATTCGCTGTGAGTGTGGTGCTTATTGCATTAAAAATGATTTTCAGCAGTAAAAACGACAGCCAAACATCACGAACGCTACCTAATAAAGGCCTTTTGACACTTTATACATCCATCACAGGGGGTCTATCTGCCATGATAGGTATTGGCGGTGGTGCGGTACTTGTGCCGCTACTGACGTTTTTCTCGGTTGATATGAAAAAAGCCATTGGCTGTGCTTCGGCGTGCGGTATTGTCATTGCGCTATTTGGCTCTGTGGGTTACATCAGCTCAGGCAGTCAGTACTTTACATTAAAAGAGGGCTTTGCTGGATTTGTTTATTTGCCAGCCTTGTTTGGCATTGTGTGTACTTCGTGGTTTACCGCACCATTAGGTGCAAAAGCAACGCATCATTTACCCGTCTCTACTATTAAAAAAATATTTGCTGGGCTGTTGGTTATTATGGCTGTGAATATGCTTACAAAATAGTGTTAACTTATTAATTCGACAACGCAAAAACGGTTTGTTAATGTCAGTTAAGTAGTAATTAGGCTGCTTAACTGCGCGCTTATTTTGGCTTTAGGCGCTAATAAAGGATTCATTTTTTAAGGAACCTGTTATGGATCGTCGGTGCTCTCTAGCAAGTAAAAAAACGCTAAGCTCTTTATTTGTTGCTCTATCAATGTTGGCTTTGCCAGTGACTGCTGAGCCTACAAAGCCACTCGAAACTCACCACGCTTTAATGGGCCAAGTTCTCAATGCACACCAACAAGCTCCCCTTACAGGTTTTGCACTTCATGTGATTGTTGATGATGGACATACTTTTTCAACGGTAAAGCAAAGTAAAGAAAATGCGCCGCAAGTTATTAACCCCAACAGTTTATTTAGAATTGCCAGCGTGACTAAAACCTTCACTGCAGCAACGGTGCTACGTTTGCATGAAGAAGGTAAATTAAATCTTGATACAACACTTGATAAGTTAATTTCTGACGACTTTTTTGCGCTTCTTGAAAGCGATGGCTATGTCCTTGATAAAATGACGCTTAAGCAAGTGCTGAATCATACAGCAGGGCTATACGATCACGCTCAAAGCGATCAGTATTTAGCTGGCATAATGGCAAATCCGCAGCAAGATATTACGATGCGCGAGCAAATTAAAGGGTGTGTAGAGTGGGGCGACCCAGTTGGCAAACCTGGCGAGCTTTTTTCATATTCAGATACCGGATATGTGTTACTCGGCCATATTATTGAAAGAGTGACAGATTTACCCTTGCCTGAAGCGGTTCGAAAGTACTTAGGTTTTGACAAAAATCATATCGAAAATGTGGTCTGGGAACGTGGTGATTCAGTTGCTGTGGATGATTCGCGACGCGTGCATCAATACTTGCACGGCACCGACACCTTTAATTGGAGTCCAACTGTCGATTTATATGGTGGCGGTGGGCTTGTTGCCAGTCCAATCGGTATGGCTAAATTTTATCAGGCTTTATTTTCAGGTAAGGTCTTTAAACACCCAGAAACGCTCAAACTGATGCTCTCTAATAAAGGCTTACCTGCAGGTAGCCCTTATCGTTTAGGTGTATTTGCAAAAGAATATAACGGCACTTTGGTTTATCAACATGGTGGCTTTTGGGGCACTTTGGTGATGTATGAACCAACGACGCAGGTGGTGGTCGCAGGAGCTGTTACTCAGCAAAAAGACTATGCCCAGCTTGAAAAAGTGATGAGTGATTACTTAACATTACAAGCAAAATAAGCGCAATGAGTGTTACAATGACCCGTAACTTATTTCAGATTTAAATTAAATGTCTAAGCTTTGTTCAACTTGGTTGGTGATAATGTGTGTTTTGCTCTCTTTTGTAGGGCAGGTTATTGCGTCGCCGTCTGAGTTACCTTGTGAAAGTGAAGATATTTATCAGCTCGCTGCACTTGATAGCGCAACCATCCAAATCAGCCTGAGTGAAACTAATGATTGCTGCAATATCGATTGCTGTGAATTAGGGTGTTCTTGCATAGCAAGTTTATGCTCACCAATCTTGTATTTAGACCTTGAAGTTAAAAAAATTAAGTTGCCCTATTTTGCTGGTTTTCGATTCAGTGATCAGCAACAACCCCCCAACTTAATTGCACGGCAATTATATCGCCCACCCATTTTTACCTCTTAACCAAAACCTATAAGTTGGCATTTGCTCGCCTATAGGTGCTGGTTAATGAAAATTTATTTGTCATTACAATAAGCATTCTAAGAGGTAAAAATGCGTCAAAGACTATTTAAATTAGCCGCGGTTACACTGCTATTGCCATCGGCTGGTTATACAAGTGCACATGAAGATGAACATCATCATGAAGAAAAAAGTATCGAGCGAATTCAGGTCAGAGCGTCACGTTTAGGGCGTATTGTGACAGAGTCAGCTACTCGCACTGAGATTATTAACGGTGAAGAAGTTCAAGAAAAGGCATTAATGCGGCCTGGAAATATTTCGATGTTAGTTGCTGAAACAGGGGGGGTTAGGGTGCAAACAACATCACCATCACTAGGCAGCGCGAATATTCGTTTGCAAGGTTTGTATGGTCGATATACCCAGTTACTAAGCGATGGCTTGCCACTTTATGGTGGGCAAACGGCTGCGATTGGCCTTTTACAAATTCCACCTACTGATCTTGCAAATGTTGAGATAATTAAAGGTTCTGCCTCATCTTTATATGGTGGTTCAGCACTTGGTGGTGTAATTAACTTAATTTCGCGAACACCTGCCGACGAGTTTGGCGGCGAGGTATTGCTTAATGCGACATCTAAAGATGGCCAAGATGTAACAACCTATTTATCGGCCCCGATCAATGAGTCGTTCGCAAGCTCTTTGACGGCGGGCATTCATCATCAAGCAAAACAGGATCTGGATGATGATGGTTGGATAGATATGGCACAGTATGAACGGGTCACTGCAAGGCCTAGGCTTTACTATCAAGGCGAAAATGGAGAAAACCTCTACTTAACTCTTGGAGGGATGAAAGAACAGCGTAAAGGTGGCACTGAAGCTGGGGCTTTAATGCCTGATGGTCTGCCATTTGTGCAGCAGCAAGATACACTCAGAACAGACTTAGGTTTTGTTTATGATCAAGCATTAGCTGAAGAACTTGATTTAAATGTTCGTGGCTCAGCAATGGAACAAGATCATGATCACCAGTACGGTCAGGTATTTGAACAAGATAAGCATAATAGTTATTTACTTGAGTCGAGTGTGTCAGGTTATTTGCACAATACTGCTTGGTTGGTAGGTGTTGCATATCAAACAGAGCAGTTTTCCTCACAGACATTTTCGGCGTTTGATTATCGTTATGAGGTGCCAGGACTGTTTTCACAAATTGATTACCAAGCAACGGATGACTTATCAATGTCAGTGAGTGCTCGTGCAGATGATCACAGTGAGTATGGCAATCAATTTAGTCCTCGACTTTCTGTACTCTATAATCCAGAAAACTGGCTATTTAGAGGTGCATATGGCAAAGGGTATTTTGCACCAACTCCTTTTATTGAAGAAATTGATGAGGTCGGTTTATCACAGCTTGAGCCCATTAATGACTTACAAGCAGAGCAAGCAGATACAGCTTCATTCGATATTAGCTACATTGCTGGTGATTTAGAAACCAGCATAACGTTATTTTCATCAAATATTGAGCATGTTACAGAGCTTGAAGCCTCTCAAGTTGGCAGTGAAAAAGCCGTTCGACTTGTAAACAGCCAAGGGCAAACACAAATCAGAGGCGCAGAGTTTTTAATGCGCTATCGCTGGCATGATATTAAGTTTACCGGCAGCTATTTATATACCGATGCAACGAAGCAAAATCAGGCAGGGTATGGTCGCGAAAAACTCACTCTAACACCAGAGCACTCGGCTGGGCTGGTTGTAATGTGGGAGGAGCATGGCAGTCATCTAGTTGGTTTTGAAGCCTATTATACTGGTACTCAGCATCTTGAAGACAACCCTTACCTTGAACGAAGCAAACCATATTGGCATTTGGGGCTGTTAGGTCAAATAACCACGGGCAACGTAAGCTGGTTTGTAAACGCAGAGAACTTACTTAACGTTCGTCAAACAAAAGAACATCCGCTAACCTTGCCTGAGCAAGCTGCAAGTGGACGCTGGACAACTGATATATGGTCTCGAAATGACGGTTTTACCGTTAATGCAGGCATGCGAATTCAATTTGGTGGTTAATTAATAAATACCCAAGCCGCTCATACTTTGTTGGGCGGCTTACTTATTTTTAAACCAACACTCAAAAAACTCTATAAACGCTTTCACTTGCCGAGGTTGAAATTGCCTGCTCGGATATATCACCTGTAGGCCGACACTTTTTTTATCGCTGTGGCTAAAGCCTCGAACATACTCATCTAGTATCAAAATAAGGTCGCCTGTTTTGAGGTCATTTTTGATATCAATGTATGATTTTAAGGCTATGCCATGGCCTTGATTTGCCCAGCGTCTTATCACCTCACCGTCTGAGCATGAAAGGTGGGGAGCTACTTTGATAGAAAAGTGCGTGTTATCTACCTCAAAATGCCAGTCATTTAGCGGTTGCCCAAGTCGCTCAAGTACTAGGCAACGATGATTTTTTAAATCTTCAGGATGTCTTGGCAAACCAAACGATTTTATATAGCTAGGTGAGGCGCATAGCACACGGCGGTTATTACATAGCGGGCGGCTAATCAAGTTACTATCAGGCAAATTGCCGAATCTAAATGCCAGATCAATACCTTCCTCAACAATATTGGTGACCCCATCTGTCAGTACTAAATGCGGTTTAACATTTGGGTGGTTATTGATGAATTCTGCTAATGCGGGTGCAACAAACTGGCGACCAAAGTCAGATGTTGCAGAGAGTTTTAGCTGGCCTCTTAGGCTTTGTTGTGACTCTTGAAGTATGTTTTCAGTATTTTCGACTTCTGCTAATACTCTTAAACAGCCACTATAAAAACGTTCGCCTGCATCTGTTAAGGCAATACTGCGCGTATTACGCGTTAATAATCGCGTATCGTAATTTTGCTCAATATTATTAATTCGTGCTGTCATGCTTGCAGGCGAAAGTCCCAATTTTCTTCCCGCAGCGGCTAACCCTCCCGCTTTTACAACGTGAACAAAAAGCGCCATATCATCAATTTTTGACATTATTCTTCAGTTTTAATGAATACTGATTTAACTCTAAGGCTAATTATAAATTTAGTCAAAATAGTTAAACTCATTTCATCACTTGAAGGAGATAGAAATGCAGCTTAATCACGCTCTGCTTTTAGCAACGAATATCCAGCACATGGCTCAGTTTTTAGAGTCGTCGTTAGGCCTTAAAAAGGGGCCAAGGCCAGCATTTGGTTTTGATGGTGTTTGGTTATATGACGACTTGGATACGCCATGCATTCATATAGCAGCTAAGTTTGGCATAAATGAATCGCAATCTGATTACTTAAGCCAAGCTTCGGTATCAACAGAAGCAGTTGGCTTATCAACGGTTGACCACCTTGCTTTCTTTGCAACTGATTATCAAGAAGTTAAAGCACGGCTAAAAGCAACTTCAATACCATTCGTTGAGCGGGAAGTGCCGGCAGCGAATGAGCATCAAGTGTTTATTCAAGGGCCTGATGGCTTAAAAATAGAAATTTTATTTACACGCAGCGAGCTTATTTAAAAGGTACACACATGAAAAATAGAGTATTTAATCCAGACCAAATTGGTCATCATAAAACCGCAAATAAAATAGTAATGGCTCCTATGACCCGTTCACGTACGGCTCAACCAGGTGATATTCCGACAAGTCTAATGGCAGAATATTATGCGCAACGAGCCAGTGCGGGTTTTATAGTATCAGAGGCGACGCAAATTTCTGCACAAGGAAAGGGCTACTCATTTACCCCCGGGATTTATACTGAAGAGCAAATCAACGGATGGCGCAAAGTAACGCAAGCCGTTCATCAGCACAATGGACTCATTTTTTCTCAGTTATGGCATGTTGGCAGAATGTCGCATAGTGTCTTTCATCCAGACGGCTTGCCGGTTGCGCCAAGTGCTATTGCCCCAAATGCGCAAGTGTGGGTGGTTGATGAAAATGGCGAAGGCCAAATGCTTGATTGTCCTACACCACGTGAATTATCGACCAATGAAATAAAGGGCATCGTTCAAGACTATAAACAAGCTGCTTTAAATGCGATTGAAGCAGGGTTTGATGGCGTTGAGGTACATGCAGGTAATGGCTATTTAATTGATCAATTTCTAAGACAAACATCAAATAAACGTAGTGACGAATACGGCGGTAATATTGAAAATAGAGCAAAGTTCGCGCTGCAAATCATTACTGCAATTAGTCAAGCTATCGGCCCAGAAAAAACGGCTATTCGATTAGCACCTTTTATTACACAAAGAGGCATGGGTGATCCGCAAGCAATCGATGTCATTCTATATTTAGCTAAAAAGTTTGATGAACTTGGCATTGCTTATCTGCATTTAGCGGAAGCTGATTGGGATGATGCTCCCCTCGTAACCGATGAGTTTAGAGTGAAATTACGTGAAAGCTTTAATGGAAAAATTGTGGTGGCAGGAAACTACACATTAGCAAAGGCCGATAAACTCATTGGTGAAGGCTTAGTTGACTATGTTGCATTTGGCAGAAAGTTTATTGCAAATCCAGATTTACCTTATCGCTTAGAGCACAATTTACCTCTAAATGAAATATCAGATCCTACTACTTTATTTGGTGG
This sequence comes from Pseudoalteromonas sp. BZK2, assembly GCF_014349195.1. NCBI lineage: Bacteria > Pseudomonadati > Pseudomonadota > Gammaproteobacteria > Alteromonadales > Pseudoalteromonadaceae > Pseudoalteromonas > Pseudoalteromonas sp. BZK2. The sequence continues at coordinate 129,032 of NZ_JACSOG010000008.1, forward strand.
TGATGAGCGAGGTTACACAGACTACCCAGTATTTCAGGGGAATAAATGATGAAATTTTTAAAGCCAATTTTAATTGCGTCGCTGTTTTTTCTAAGTTGCTTAGGTGTTGCTCAGGCTAAGGAGGCAACATCTGCATTTTGGCCTGATGATGCTCAACTTGTGATCTCTATTTCGATGCAGTTTGAGGCCACAGCGCAAGACCAATCAGATCCGGGCCCGTTTCCACCGCAAGAGGTTGGATATCCTGACACTATTTCGCCTTCTTGGTACCAATACGGCATGAACGAGGGCATTCCTAGGCTGCTAGATTTATGGGATAAGCATGATATTAAAGTCACCTCTCATATGGTTGGCAGAGCTGTTGAGTTAAACCCTGAGTTAGCAAAAGAAGTGGTTCAACGCGGGCATGAAGCATCAGGGCACGGACAAACATGGACCCCTCAATACTCTATGAGTGAAGAACAAGAGCGACAGTCATACATAAAAAGTGCAAATATCATTGAAAAAGTAACAGGGCAGCGGCCTGTGGGCTTTAACGCTTTTTGGATGAGACATTCAAAAAATACCCTCAAAATCCTTAAAGAATTAGGTTTTATTTATCACATAGACGATTTATCTCGTGATGAGCCATCGCTAACACCTGTTGGAAGTGACGACATTGTTGTTGTTCCATACACGTTTAGAAACAACGATATAGTTCGGTACACTGGCAGCACAGCTATGACTGGTAAGGCATATTTACAAGAGCTTAAAGACGAGTTTGATGTGCTCTACAAAGAAGGCAAACAGCGCAGAAGGATGATGTCTATCAGTGCTCACGATAGATTAGCGGGCACTCCCGCCAGAGTGAAAGCGTTGGACGACTTTATAACCTATGCAAAGCAGCACAAAGGGGTTAAGTTTATGCGTAAAGATGACATAGCAAAATGGATGTTAAGCCAAGACAATGTGCCAAAAAATCAGCCCCGTACTTTTACAGAGGATTTGTTATGAAATACACAGTAACCTTTATTGCACTACTTTTATCTGGTTGCGCCTCACAGCAGCAAACGGGTGAGTTTGAGGATGTAGTAATCGCAGATCATCACTGTCCAGGGGAAATAGATCGAAGTTATAGCACCACGATTTATAGCTCTGACGAACCTGAAAAAGTTGGCAAAACTGAAGTTATAACGCGTTGCAATCCAGTTAAAACAGAAACTGAATTTGAAAGAGATTTAAGGCAGAAACATTAGCTTTTACGTATCGGTTATGGTGTGTCCAGTAAGGCTGCTATTGTTAAGCAGCCTTTAGCTAGGCTTTTAGTTGGCTTAACAAAAAACTAGTGTCTCACTTGTGTGCGCTTATGGGCGGGAGAAACACCCGTCCAACTACTGTATGCGCGAACAAACGAATTTGTTTCGCTAAAACCGAGTAAAAAGGCGATTTCGATAATTGGTAACTCAGTTTGCATTAAGTAGTGCTGCGCAAGATCTTCTCGGACTTGCTGTAAGACTTTTTGATAACTTTGTTTTTCAGCTGTTAGTTTTCGTTGTAGAGAGCGTTTGCTTAGTGCTAGCTCTGAGGCAACATGTTCAATGTTACTTTGCCCTTGAGGTAGGGATTTAAACAAAATACTTGATACCTTATCAGTAAGGCTTTGTTCGCTGATAACATCTTGCAGCTTACGTTTTAAATCTCCCTCAAAGCATGACAACATCACCTGATTACTGGTTAAAAATGGCGCTTTTGCATCTTCTGCTAAAAATGTCACGCTAGGGGTACTCCCCACTTTCAACGGGCAACCAAAGTAGGCTTCGTATTCCATGAGCTTTTCAGGTAGCTCTGGCACAATAACCGTAACAGGGTTAATTTGTTTTCGAGTAGCAAGGCGAGTTAATTGTGTAAAAAATACCAGTTCAGCCAAGCTGTAGCACTTGGGCAGCGTATCAATAAAACCATAACAGCTTACTTGGGCTTTTGTATGAGTATTGGTAATTTCAAGTGCTAGCTCCATAGGGCCAATTAGTGGTTTGTACTGTTGTAACCTCGCTAAAGCAGCATTTAAGTTTGGGCTACAAATCGTGGCAAAAATTGGTACGTCAAATGATTCTATTGTCATGACTTCGGCAAGTTTTAAGGGTAACTCAATGCCGTTTGCTGCTGTCTCTACACCCTGCCATAATTGGAAGTATTGAGCGGGCGTTAAGTATACTTTATCTTGAGAAAATAAACCTGAAGGCAACTGGGCATAAGCCAGTGCCTCTTCTAGGTTGATTTCTAAATCATTGAGTAATACTTGCCAGTTGGGAGGGATCAAAAACTTGCTGGCTCGTTTCATATTAGTTTCCGCTTTTTTCCATAAACTGACGAGAAATTTTTAACACAGTTTTGCGAGGCAATAAAGGGATCACCCAATTGAGCATAAATTTAAGCGGCGCTTCATTAAAAGCAATTAACTGACCTTTTTGCATTGCCTTGTAACCACACAGTGCCACAGAATGCGCTGATTTAGCATTCTTCCAAGCATCTACCCCTTGTAGATCACCTGCTTCAACAAAGCCTGTTGCTACTGTTCCTGGGCATAACGCGGTGACCGTAATGTTTTTATCTTTTACTTCTTCTGCAATTGCTTGACTGAATGAAGTCACAAACGCTTTCGTTGCATAATATACCGCTTGCAGTGGGCCGGGCATAAAGGAAGCTGTAGACGAAATATTTAAAATTTTGCCACGATTTCGCTCAACCATGCCTTGTAAGTAATAGTGGCTTAGGTTTGTTAATGTCACAATATTAAGTTGCATCATCGTTTGTTCTGCACTGAGATCACGCTCATGAAACTTGCCATGTCCGCCAATGCCGGCATTATTCACCAAAATATCTATGTGCAAACCAAGTGCCTCAGTACGTGTAAAAACATACTCAGCTGAATCTGGCTTAGATAAATCGGCAGAAATAACCGTAACCTTTACGTTGTGTTTTGATTCAAGCTGTTGTTTAAGATCATTCAGTTTGTCTTCTGAACGAGCTACCAGCACTAAATTATCGCCATGCTGTGCGTGAATATGCGCAAGTTCTAAACCAATCCCGTTTGAGGCGCCAGTGATCAATGCTGTTGATGTCATGTTTGTACTCCATTAATTTGAGCTGTTGTTTTGTTATATGCATAGTAGGCCATCTATTGGTGCCACATGACATCAGATCGCGCCATCGTTATTGCAAAACGCGCCATTTATAAAATTCAGCTTGCAAATGGTATATAACAAAAATATTATATAACGAAATTGTTATGGAGTAAGCCGTGAAAGTCCTCTTTTTATGTACAGAAAATTCAGCCCGTTCAATTATGGCTGAAGCATTGCTTAAACATCATGGTAAAGGTGAGTTTGAGGTATTTAGTGCGGGCACAGAACCTTATGCGGTAGACCCTCGTACGCTTGCTACGATTGAGCATTTTGGCCTAAAAACCGATGACTTACACTCAAAGCACTTAAATGATGTAACTAACCTGCATTTTGATTATGTCATTACATTGTGCGACAAGGCAGCTAAAGAATGTGCAAATCGTGTTGATGGCACACATTGTTTAGGCTGGGACTTTGTTGATCCAAAAACTCGCCCTGAACCTCATGCCTTTGAAAAAACCTTGCAAGAGATCAATGAGCGAATTAAGCAGTTTGTGCAATCCCATAACAAAGAAAAACCAGTATCGATTTCGCCAACTACATTTTATAAAGCGCTTGCAGATGATATTCGTTTAAAAAGCTTATTGCTTATCGCTGTTGAGCAAGAGGTTTGCGTATGCGAACTAATGACGGCACTTAACGAGCAGAGCCAACCAAAGGTTTCAAGGCATTTAGCGCAACTTAAAAAGCAGGGCATTTTGTCGGATAGAAAACACCAGCAGTGGGTGTTTTACTCTTTAAACCCGACTCTACCTATGTGGATGAAACAAACAATTACCTCGACCGTGGTAAACGAACCAAATTTCATAGAAAACGAGTTAGCAAGGCTAAATGCGATGGGCGATGATCGCCCAACCCGTGTTGCTCGTTGCTGCAATTAAGGACTAAAAATGGGTGTTTTTGAACGATATTTATCTGTATGGGTTGCTGCTGCTATTGCCATTGGTGTGGCGCTAGGGGTGATGTTTCCGCCTTTATTTGAGCTAATAGCGAAAGCCGAAGTGGCGCATGTAAACATTGTTGTTGCACTGTTTATTTGGGTAATGATCTACCCGATGATGGTGCAAGTTGATTTTTCAACGATTAAAGAAGTCGGTAAGAATCCAAAAGGGCTGATGCTCACTTTAATCATTAATTGGCTTATCAAACCGTTTTCAATGGCCGCATTAGGTTGGTTATTTTTTGAAGGGTTATTTGCTGATTTTGTTAGCCCTGAAACGGCGCAAGAATATATTGCAGGCATGATTTTACTCGGTGTTGCACCTTGTACGGCAATGGTGTTTGTGTGGTCACAACTAACCAAAGGCGATGCAAATTATACCTTAGTGCAAGTATCTGTGAACGACATCATTATGATTTTTGCCTTTGCACCTATTGCGGGGTTGTTGCTGGGTGTGTCTGATATTCATGTACCTTGGCTTACACTGATGATTTCGGTTGTGTTGTATGTATTGCTACCACTCATTGCCGGGGTATTAACACGCAAAGCTCTTAATAATTCAGCGCAAAATGAAGCTGCTGTGCAGTCATTTTTAGAGAAAGTTAAACCTTACTCAGTTATTGGTTTACTGGCCACAGTGGTCTTGCTATTTGGGTTTCAGGCGAACACGATTTTAGCCCAACCGCTTAACATTGTACTGATTGCTATTCCGCTTGTTTTGCAAACCTACGGTATTTTTGTAATCACCTATTTCATTGCGTTAAAGCTTAGGCTTAAGCACAACATTGCAGGGCCAGCATGTTTAATTGGTACTTCTAACTTTTTTGAGTTAGCGGTCGCAGTGGCTATTTCATTATTTGGTTTGCACTCTGGGGCAGCATTAGCAACCGTTGTTGGGGTGTTGGTCGAAGTACCTGTAATGCTGTCGTTGGTTGCAATCGTTAATAAAACAACACATTGGTTTAAAGAGTAATTGGGGAATCATAATGCAATCACATCCATTTGATATTTTACAGCTAGAAACTGGGGCATTTATTTTTACCCCTTGCCCTGGCACAAAAGGCGTTGGCTTATCACAGTCTGTTGCTGATTTAAAAGCGGCAGGTGCAAAAGCCATTATTACGCTAATGTACGATGAAGAGCTTGTTAAAAATGGGGCGCAGCAGCTTGTAATCGAATGTGAGCAAGCTGGCCTTAGCTGGTTTCAGTTACCTATTTTGGATGATGACGCGCCAAACGAAGCGTTTAGTCTCGCTTTCAACAAACACCTTAACGACATTCTTGCCATCATAAAAAGTGGTGGTAGCGTGGCTGTACATTGTAAAGGCGGCTCAGGCCGTACAGGCTTAGTTATTGGTTTATTAATGCATGAGCTTGGCTATGCTAAAAATGACATAGTTACTCAAGTGCAGGCTATTCGCCCTAAATCGTTGCATAACCCAGTACAACGTTCATTTTTCGACAATTTTCAAAAAGTAGGAGCTTAACAATGGCAATTAAAGTAGGCATTAATGGTTTTGGCCGCATGGGTCGTTTATCACTAAGAGCAGCGTTTGCATGGGACGACGTTGAGTTTGTGCAAATTAATGACCCAGCGGGTGATGCAGCTACACTGGCTCACTTACTAAAGTATGATTCGGTACACGGTATTTGGCCTCATGAGGTTGAAAGTAACGACAATGTTGTGATTATCGATGGCCACGAAATTAACGTTACGCAAAATAAAGCGATTGCAGACACTGATTGGTCTGGTTGCGATATCGTTATCGAAGCCTCAGGTAAAATGAAAAAAACCGAATTACTGCAAGCCTATCTTGATCAAGGTGTGAAAAAAGTTGTTGTCACTGCGCCTGTAAAAGAAGACGGCGTGTTGAACGTTGTAATGGGTGTAAACGATGATTTATATGATGTACAGCAGCACGATATTGTGACTGCGGCATCATGCACTACCAACTGTTTAGCGCCTGTGGTTAAAGTATTGCAAGAAAAAATTGGTATCAAACATGGTTCAATGACGACCATTCACGATATCACTAACACGCAAACTATCTTAGATGCGCCCCATAAAGATTTACGCCGTGCTCGCGCATGTGGCATGAGCTTAATTCCAACTACAACCGGCTCTGCAACAGCGATTACACATATTTTCCCTGAACTTAAAGGCAAATTAAACGGCCACGCAGTTCGTGTGCCATTAGCAAATGCATCAATCACTGACTGTGTGTTTGAAGTTGAAAAGCCAACTACCGCTGAGCAAATTAACCTATGGATGCAAGAAGCCGCAGCAGGGGAGCTAAAAGGCATTTTGGGCTATGAAGAAAAGCCACTTGTTTCTATCGATTACAAAACCGACCCACGCTCAAGCATTGTTGATGCGTTATCAACCATGGTTGTCAACGAGACTCAAGTTAAGCTGTATGTTTGGTACGATAACGAATGGGGTTATGCAAACCGCACCGCCGAACTTGCCCGTAAAGTTGCGCGATCACTACAAGGTTAAAAGTAATGACGCGTTTGGCTAATCTTCCCGCTGATATAAAGCAGTACTTAATTGTCACCGGGAATTACTGGGCATTTACGCTAACAGATGGCGCATTGAGAATGTTGGTGGTACTGCATTTTCATGCGCTTGGCTACTCGCCTTTGAGTATTGCCATGCTGTTTTTGTTTTATGAGATTTTTGGTGTTGTCACTAACTTAGTGGGCGGCTATTTAGGCGCAAGGCTTGGTTTAAACAAGACCATGAACATTGGCCTTGCCATACAGGTTGCAGCCTTGTTCATGTTGGCAGTCCCCCCTGAATGGCTGAGTGTTACCTATGTGATGCTGGCGCAAGCACTGTCGGGCATTGCAAAAGATCTCAATAAAATGAGCGCTAAAAGCTCAATTAAAATGTTGGTTGCTAGTGGCCAAGAAGGCACCTTGTTTAAATGGGTAGCGATACTAACAGGCTCTAAAAACGCATTAAAAGGTGTGGGCTTCTTTTTAGGTGGCTTACTACTGACATTAATGTCGTTTAAAGGCGCAATGCTAACCATGGCTGCCACCTTGCTGGTGGTGTGGTGTTTTAGTATTTATGCAATTAAAAATGATTTAGGCAAAGCTAAAAACAAACCTAAGTTTAACGAGATATTTTCAAAGAGTAGTTCAATCAATATCTTGTCGGCCGCGAGGTTGTTTTTGTTTGGTGCGCGTGATGTTTGGTTTGTAGTTGCACTTCCGGTGTTTTTATCACAAGCCTTTGATTGGGATCACTGGACTGTGGGTGCCTTCTTAGCTAGTTGGGTCATTGGTTATGGGGCTGTGCAATCTTTTGCTCCTAAAATCATTAAGCTCAATAAGCAAACATCACCAAGCGCAGAAACAGTTAAGTGGGCATCCTTGCTTGCTGTAGTCACCTTAGCCATTGCCCTTGCTATTGGCTTTGAGTGGGCTGTAAAACCAATGCTGATAGGCGGGTTGATGTTATTTGGTGTGTTATTCGCGATTAACTCATCTTTGCACAGCTACTTGATTGTGAGCATGGCTGACGCCGATGGCGTATCACTTGATGTTGGGTTTTACTATATGGCTAATGCCATGGGTCGCTTAATTGGCACTGTGTTGTCGGGCTTAGTGTTTCAACTTTATGGCTTAGCAGCTTGTTTAGCTATCTCACTGTTATTTATTGTAATTACCGCCCTTATATCGACTAAATTGCCAAAACAAATTTAGTTGAATCTAAACACGCCCTATAAAGGTAAGCTTTCTTGCTTACCTTATTTTCTTAAATTATTTTGCAAAAATATTTGACCTGTCTACAGCTTTACACTTCATACTTATTGTATTCAAAAGCCTTATAGGCCTATTTCATCATGTATTTAATTTCAGAGTTAGCAGCAAAGCTGGGTTTGTCGCGCACGGCTGTGTTGTATTACGAGAAGCTTAAAATTATTCAAGGACGCAGGCTTGCAAATGGTTATCGCTATTATAGCGAGGCTGATTTACAACGCTTGGTTTTGATCCAGCAGTTACAAAGCGCGGGGTTAACCTTAAAAGAATGTCAGAGCTGTTTAGATGTAGAGCTAGATAAAGTGATTTTGCAACAGCGCTTAGCGCAACTTGAAGATGAAATTACCGCTAAGTTACAAGCCAAAGATTTATTACTGAGTTTGCTTGGCGAACGCTCTCAAAAACACTTACATGATGAGCTGAATAAGCGTGCGCCAAGTGCGCATTTAAATTGGTTGTTAAAGCAAGGATACACAGAAAAAGAGGCATTGCGGCTTCGTTGGTTATCAAAAGATATGTGTGACCATGAAAGCTACATGCACGATTTTATGACTGTGTTTGAGCCATTAGAGCGATGGGGGCCTGGTAGCGAAGAAGCTACATTAAAAGCTTTTGCTGCTGTTCCTAACAATGCCAAACAAATTTTAGAAATTGGCTGTGGTAAAGGCTCATCAACATTACTAATCGCCAAGCAAACTGATGCCAAGATCACGGCTTTAGATAATGAGTCATCGGCACTTGCTTATTTACAGGAGCGATTGCTCGAAGAGCAATTGGCTGAGCATGTGTCTTTGACGTGCGCATCGATGACTGCGCTGCCTTTTAAAGCAAGTTCATTCGATGTTATTTGGGCTGAAGGGTGTGTATATGTCATGGGTATGCAAAGCGCACTGTCAAGCTGGAAACCGTTTCTTCGCCGTGATGGGGTGATTGTGGTCAGTGATTTAGTTTGGCTTAACAGCCAGCCTGAAATGGCGGTTAAAGAGTACTGGCAAGCGAATTACCCAGATATGCAATCAATCGAAAGCCGCATAGCCTTATTTGATGAGCTTGGTTATGAGCTTATAGAGCAGTTTTCGCTGGATCAGCAAGCTTGGAAAAACTATTGGCAACCACTCAAGGCGCGCCTTGCTGAGTTAGCGCCATCGATAAGTGAGTCTCAAGCTGTGAAAGACATACAAACAGAAATTGCCCTTTACGAAAATGAAACCGGGCAAAACTTTACTTATCACTATTTTATTTTAAAACTTAAGGAGTCTAAGTGAATTTTTCAATTTACGAACAGAGCCAAAAAAACGAGATTATTGCGCTTTACTTGGCAACATTTAGTGCATCAGAGTCAAAACAAGAAGGCGAGCAAGTTGCCCGTTTAGTCACTGACTTTTTAGCTGAGCCATATCCATCAACTGATTTATATGTGTTTGTCGCGACAGATGAGCAACGGATCGTGGGCGCTATCGTGATGTCGCGTTTACAGTTTGCGCACGCTAAAGAGGTGTTTTTACTCTCACCTGTTGCAGTGGCAACGAATTGGCAGGGACAAGGCATAGGACAAAAGCTGATCCAATTTGGCTGCGATAAGTTAGCTGAACAAAATGTCAGCCTAGTGATGACCTATGGTGATATCAACTTTTATGGAAAAGTCGGTTTTTCCGTTGTGAGTGAAGAAATTATTCAAGCTCCTCATAGCTTATCATACCCAAAAGGCTGGCTTGTTAAACCGGTTTTAGATGACGAAATTTTGCCAATTACTGGTAAGCCAAGTTGCCTAAAACCACTCGATAATCCACAGCTTTGGTAAACACTATGCAAACACCTTCACTGATAGAATTAGGCATGCGACCTTTCTTTCAACAACAGTTGAGTTTAGATGAGCTGGAAAACAGCCATTTAGGACGTGTTGTTGAGCATAACAAAACAGAGGTCGTTTTCAAAAATGGTTAAGACTGTTCAAAAGCAAAATAGGTCAATTAAAAAGACTCAAGAGTGACCGCTAGTTGGATGTTGCTAAGCGTGTTTTTGCAACGAAAATAATGAGCCAAATAGCAACAACGGTTTCCAGCCAAATTAATACATGCATTGCGGTTGTCATAACGTTATCGCTATCAACCGCATAATGCAGTACCGATAACATGTTCATCGCAGCATAAAGATGGAGCAGCCACATGGCGTGTTTAATGCGTTGCTTAGCTAAACAGAGCAGCGCATATAAGCCAACAAAAGTCATGATAAACCAAAAGTAGTCGACCACGTTTGCTGCAAGCCAATCAGGTTCAGGATAGTGCTCAAAATACATAATATTGTGCACATAATGCAAAATACTGGCGATAAAGTTCGCGAGTACAATAAAGAGTAAACGAGCGTGTTGTTTAAATAGCACTGCTTTGTTTGGCATTATGAGTCTCATTTAACGCGGTTAATATGTCATGCCAAATTGCTTGATTATGTTTTCTGAAATAGCCAAAGTGGCCTACTTTTTTAGCGGGTAATTGTGCAGATTGATAACGCTTAAAAGCAATTGGGTGTTTGCTGGTTACATTGCGCCAAAAGTTATGCACGTTTTGCTCGGTACAGATTTCATCATCGTCAGCGGTAAAGACATAGGTAGGAATATCAAAGTTTTTATAGGTACCTTCGGCAATCGATTTACCGTAAAATTTATTCGAGAAAAACAACTGCTTTTCTCTACACCACGCTGACCATTCACGCGTAAAGCCAACGGGTAAGTCTTCCATAAAATTCATTTTTTTAGCAGGCACGTATTTAAATAATGCCCCCGTAATCGGCGAAAATAAACGAAAGAAGAAGTTAGCTTTAATACGGTAACCGGTTGGCATATAACCAAAGTATCCGGCAGAAACTGCAACCGCAACAAGGGCATCAAGCTTTTGGTAATTGGCAGCTAAACCTATTTGCTGACCGCCAGCACTATGACCAACGCAATAAAGTGGCAGAGAAGGATTGATGCTTTTAGCTTTATCAATCATGGCAGGCATATCAAAGCGGCCAATGTCTGAATATTGATAAATACAGCCTTTTAACTGGCTTGTTTTCGATTCGCAAAAGCCACGGTAATTCCAAACAACCACATCGAAACCTTGGCTGACTAAGAACTCCGCAAACGGTAAATAGTAGGTGGTTTTTGTTGCTGTACCTGGGTTTAATAGCACCGTTGCTTTAGGGTTGTTGGCCGCAAAATGAGTGCCATTTAAAGTGACGTTATCGGCTGTTTTAACACTAATCGATGTATTCATTTTTTTATTAGTATTGATAGAAGAATGCGTTGAGCATAAACTGTGGAGCTTACTCTACAGTCAAGCGTATTTTTATGAAAACCAAGCAAGTCACGCAATTAACCGGCCTCACAAAAGACACCATTCGTTTTTATGAAAAAGAGCAGTTGATCCCGCCACCTTCAAGAGATGTGAATGGCTATCGTATTTATAGTGAAAAAACAGTTGAGCAGCTCAACATGATCACAATGGCTAAAAACCTAGGCTTCACTTTAAAAGAGATTAAAGATCTCACACAGCTACTTGGCAAAAACAACTTAACTCAGCAAGCTATGGCCGCCAAATTGATTGAAAAAAGTAAAGAAATAGACGCCAAAATCACTGAGCTGACGAACATAAAAACCTTAATCGACCATGCGTTAAAAGGCATGTGTGAGTATAAAGATAAGTTAAGCTAATCACGTTTGGCATATAACTAGCTCTAAATAAAATAGTTTTGAATTGGTCTTTATTGCTGGTGCTATATAAATGATTCAATGTAAAGCAATCAATTCTACGCGATATTAAATCGTCGCTACAATTTTGCTAACTTGCTAAAAATTCATTTTTTAGCCATGCGATCAATTGTTGAATGCTGGTATGCTTTAATTTGTCAGCTTTGCAGGCATAGAAAAATGACTGCTGCGGATGGATTACTGCACTGCCTAGCTGCACTAATTCGCCATATTCGAGCTTTTCTAAAACAAATTGCTTATGGGTAACCAGTAGGCCAAGTTCTCTCGTTACAGCTTGCAATGCTTGAGCTGTGGTTTCAAAAGAGCGGTTTTTCTGTGCTTTAGGGCTGGCAATGTGGTTATGCTCTGCCCAAATCTGCCAGTTATTGTTTCTGCGTGCATTAAGCACTTGAATGGCGGGAAAGCGGTTTAATAGTTCATTGATGTTGTTTGTAGTTTCTGGCTTTAATAATGACGGGCTGCAAACTAAAACAAGTTCATCATCTGCTAATTTCTCACAGTGGTACTTTTGCCAATTTTGCGGATCGCCCTGAAAAATAGCCATATCGATATTGCGTCTTTCGAGATCAACATCACCTACAAAGTTTGATAAGCGAATATCTAACTCAGCATAACAATTTTGTAGCTTATCAACTCGTGGTATCCACCAATGTAATGCCAAAGAATTCACCATGTTGAGTGAAATTGAATGATGATCTTTGTCTTTATTTTTAACCTCTTCGCTTGCTGAAATGATGGCCTGAACGGCGGGCGAAACGCGCTGATAATAAAGTTTCCCAGCATCATTTAAATACACTTGTCTGCCAACCCTATCGAAAAGTTTTACCTCAAGCTGTTGCTCAAGAGACTTGATAGCTTGGCTGATAGCCGAGTGACTAACGTGAATTGAATCTGCGGCTTTAACCATGCTGCCAGTCTCTGCAACAGCAATGAAACTGTATAAGGATTTGAGCGGGATATTGTGTTTCATGTGTTAGTTTTTCTTACATATTAATGCGGTTTTATTCGCTTTTTTATAATTTCAGCAGAGCGTATCGTGAGTGTCACCTACTCGCTTTATAAACAATGTAAATGAATATTAGTCACCGCTCTAGTGCGTTAATGCTGCTATCTACCCTCACTCTAGCACTGAATGGACTGGTTACCCAGCTGTTAACCCCCATGCTGCCAATTATTTTACTGTTATTCTTAAGGTTGCTCTTACCTGGTTGTTTAATGTTAGCAACAGCGCGAGCACGGTTTTGGCATTATGTTAGTTTTTCTGCATTAAAAAATGTGATGCTACGCGCTGTTTTTATCACCTTGTGCCAAGGGTTTTTTATTTTAGCGCTTTACAAACTTACGTTAATTGAGGCGGTTGTGTTATTTAGCACCGGGCCTTTGTTTATCCCACTGCTTGAAAGTGTGGTGTATAAGCGAGAAATCGACTTGTTTGTCGTGCCGACTTTGTTGTTAATGATGATAGGGCTGATCATTCAAAGTATGACCGACCAAGGGATTACGTTACGTTGGGAGCTATTAATTGGTCTGGCGGCTGGCTTTTTTAATGCTTGCTCGCAATTGTGTTTATTTCAAATTAGTAAAGAGAAAACCCCGGTTCTGGTTGCCAATGGTTTTTGCTTTTTAATTGCAGCACTATTCAGTACGCTATTTTTCATTCTGCCGCTGTTTATTGGAGGGCTAAATGCTGAACTCGCAGCAGGCAGCTTGGTGTTTGAGAGTGCTTGGTTATTATTAGGCTTATTAGTGTTATTAGCGGTATTTAGTAGTGCTACGCAATACTTTAGAAGCTCTGCATATAAACTAGTTACTACCGGCTCTGAACTAGCGCCGCTGATTTATACGTCAGTGGTGTTTTCATACCTTCTTCAGTTAACCATTCTAGATAGCCCGGTAAATGGGCAGCAATTAGTTGGGATTAGTTTTATTGTTATTGCTTGTTTAATGCAAACAAAGCGAAACCGCAGTTAAGTTTCGCTTTCATCACTGTTTTCTTGTAACTTACTGAGCAACAAAAATAATAAGTAGGTTGTTATGTCTGGGTATGCTTTTGTTAGGCAAGGAGTAAAGCCATTTTTAATTGTGGTATTGTTGTTCGTTATTTATATATATTCTTCACGAGAAGCTGCAATCTTTGCAACCAATTCAGAGTCATCAAATGATACAACAGCTTCGCAGCACGTTGAGGCACAAGTAAACATATCAGCCACAAAGCCTGATACGAGTTTGTTAGCTGATGAATCTGCTGAGCAAGTGAGTGAAGCCAATGATAGCCGTGAATTTATTATCAAAAATGCACCGAAATGGCGTTTTGATGGTGTGTTTATTGACCATTTTACTGAGCTAAAGCAACGCGCTAAGCAAGGTGATGCTGAGGCTAACTATCTCATCGCACAAAATCTTAAGTATTGTTTTAATGCTCCTTTAGATGCTGAGGCGCTTGAGGCAACATTAGCCGAAAGCTATGAGTTTAGCGATGCTGGTGATACGCAAAACCGTGTTTTTGAAAAATATGAGTATTGCCAAGGGTTAGATTTAGCAACGCGGCGGTCTTTTTACCGTTATTTGGCAATGGCAGCAGAACAGGGCTCTGCCTTTGCGCAGCAAACGTTTGCTGGGCTAACTCCCGAATTTTACATGAAGTCGCAATTTCCTGAGAAGTTGTCACGTGCCGAGTTCATCAAAAATCGTGATGGTTTTAAAGAGCGTAAAACCGTATTTTTAGAGCAAGCAGCGAAGCAGGGCAGTGAACAAGCGCTGATGAGTTTAGCGAGCATGTATTACAGCGAACAAGTTGGTGAGCATAGTGCAGCAAAAGCCTACGCTATAAATCGACTCATTATGGAAATCACGCAAAATAACGATGTGTATAATCGTTATGCGTGGTTTGATCAAAGACAATACCCGACACTTTCAGATGAAGAGCTGAGTATCGCGAACAATTTGTTTGATCAATGGCTTTTGCAAATAAAGCAAAATGGTACATTATATCTAAAGCACTGAGTACCCAAAGAATTAATAACCCAAAGCAAGGATGGCAATGATGTTTGAACCAAACTATGCAAGTTACACTCTTGAAGAGTTGTGAACATTGTGAAGTTACAGGGATTGTTGTAGAACATTTGAGCTTCTAAATAACAAGTAAAAAAGGAACAATTAGAGCTTTAATTGTATGACTTTTAGTTATATAGTCTTTACCTAACCTTAGGGGAGTAGTCTCTTAGATTAAGATGAACGTCAACAGTCTCCGAACCAATGTTCGTGGCGTTCATGTCCGCAAGCCGGATTGACAAGACCTAAGGCACGTATTGGGTTCAATGGGCGACCTTGATGCGTGTCTTATTGTTCTTCGCCCTAAGGAACCGTCTCGTGCTTGTTACATTTCTAGACCATTTATATGGTTATTTCTGTCCTCTTAAATCGGTTTATTTATCACATTTTGCTTTGCAACCCTTCTGTTGGAGAGCACTATGACCTTGTTTATCCTTGCCATTTTAGTTGGTTTTGTATTGCTGATTTGGAGCGCTGATCGCTTTGTTGATGGTGCAGCTGTAAGCGCAAAATATGCAGGTATACCTAGTTTACTCATTGGTATGATTGTGGTTGGGTTTGGTACGTCGGCTCCTGAGATGTTGGTATCGGCCATGGCTGCTGCTGATGGCAGCCCAGAGCTTGCTTTAGGTAATGCGCTGGGGTCAAACATTGTCAATATTGGGCTTATACTAGGGATAACAGCGCTGATTGCCCCGATTGCTGTTCACTCTAATATCGTTAAAAAAGAACTCCCACTATTGCTTGTGGTGAGTGTGCTATTTGCATTACTGATTGTTGATGGTGGCTTATCACGTTTTGACGCAGGTGTATTGTTATTTGGATTTTTTAGTTTTATGGGGTGGAGTATTTATTCTGGCCTTAAAAGCAAAAATGACAGCTTAGCAACAGATGTTGAGCAAGAACTTAACGTGCAAACAATGTCACTTAAAGCAGCTATTGTTTGGCTGGTAGTTGGGCTTGTTGTACTCATTATTAGCTCAAGGCTATTGGTATGGGGGGCAGTCAGTATTGCTGAGATTATGGGTATTAGCGACCTCATTATCGGTCTCACAATTGTGGCACTTGGCACTTCGCTCCCTGAACTTGCAGCTTCAATTGCCGCAGCCAGAAAAGGTGAACACGACATTGCCATTGGTAATGTGATTGGCTCAAACATATTTAATATCTTGGCCGTCACAGGTATTGCAGGGATGATAGCGCCAGCTGTTAACCTTTCACCGGATCTATTATCGCGAGATTGGCTGGCGATGCTCTCTCTTTCAATTTTTTTATTAATTTTTGCTTATGGGCACCGAGGTATTGGCAGGGTAAATCGCGCTGAAGGTATTGGTTTATTACTGATTTTTATTGCCTATAACGCATGGCTTTTCTTTTCAATTTATCAATAAATGCAATTTCGAATTTAAAAAAAATCAAGGATTTTTATGAAACAAACCCTCAATGAATTTTGGCTCAATAACTCAGAAACAATCATAGCGCTAGGGTATAAATTGATACTCGCAATTGTTATTTTAATTGCCAGTGCAGTGCTTGCTAAGTCAGTGAAAAAGGCTATAAAAAACTCCAACGCGACGCTTAAAAAAGTTGATAATACCTTGCTGCCTATTTTGTCGTCTGTGGCAGGCTATGTGGTGTATATTATTGGCGGGGTATTTATTTTAGATATCTTTGGCGTGAATACGGCAAGCCTTATTGCCCTAATGGGGGCAGCAGGTTTGGCGATAGGTTTAGCCCTTAAAGACACCTTAAGTAATATTGCAGCGGGCATGATGTTGCTTATATTAAGGCCATTTAAAGTTGGTGACTTTGTTGAGATAGGCTCGATGCAAGGTACTGTCTCTGAGGTAAACCTATTCACCAGTGTTTTTCAAACGATTGATGGTCTTTATATTGCGTCACCTAATGGCATAGTGTGGGGTAACAATATTAAAAATTTCACCCGAAATGGCAAACGCCGAATGGATATTGTTGTGGGTATTTCATATGCCGATTCAATCGATGATGGCTTTGCGGTGCTAAAAGATATTGCCGCGAACGAAAGCCGTTTACTGAGTGAACCGGCGGCGCAAGTGATGGTGACAGCCATGGCTGAGAGCTCGGTGAATATTCAGCTAAGAGCATGGGCTAAAAATGAAGACTATTGGCAAACCTATTGGGATTTAAACAAACGTGTCAAAGAGTCAATCGAGAAAGCTGGCCTGACAATTCCTTTCCCACAACGTACTTTACACATACCTGAAGGCGTGGTGACAAAGAAGTAACTTTACTAATGTTAGTAAGTAAATCTGGTTAGTCGATTTACTTACTATGCTTCTTTAAGCTTTTTTAACAAACTTAGCGGTTACCATCATTTCACCAACGCCATCGACTTTACAGTCTAATTCGTGGTCTTTTTTATCTAGCACACGGCGGATCACGGCTTTGGTGCCAATTTTAATAACTTGCGAGCTGCCTTTAATTTTTAAATCTTTAGCAACGGTCACTTTGTCGCCATCAGCCAATAAAGTGCCGTTAGCATCTTTCACATTGATCACATCATCGGTATCAACCGCATTGGGGTCCCACTCGTGAGCACACTCTGGGCAAACTAAATTGTTTTGATCTTCATACACGTATTCAGAGTTACATTGTGGGCAAGGAGGAAAAGACATAAATGGCACCATGGTTAATTATAAAAGCGTATTTTAATGGCTTATTCACAGCATTGCGAGTTTATCTAAAGCACCTCATAGAAAGTAAGTATGTGCAAACTCGCAATTGTAATGCTGGAGTGTTTTCGATAATTTGGTTATTGTGAGTTAATTAGAACAAAGAGCACTCACAATGAAAAAAGTTATTTATTTCGTTACCTTATTATTCTCATCATTCACATTTGCAACGACGTCGCCGTACAGTGGGGAAATTACCGCTGAGGATTTACTCGCACAGTATCCTGCTTTTGCTAAAGAGTATAAAAACTATTCACCATCTGAGGATGATTTAAACACAATTAAAACGCTCAGTGGTAAACAAGTATTAGTATTTTTAGGTACGTGGTGTCATGACTCTAAGCGTGAAGTGCCTCGTTTACTAAAGTTACTTGATGGTTCGGGTGTAAAGCTGAAATCACTCCAATTAATTGCGGTTGGTTACGATAAGCTTGACCCTGATGGTTTAGCTAAGCAGTACGACCTTCGTTATACCCCAACGTTTATTGTAAGCTCTAACGGCAAAGAGTTACTTCGAATGATTGAAAAGCCTAAGCACAGCATCGCGATGGACCTTACTCGTTTGTAATAGAGTTGTTTGCTAGAGCAAAGTAGCTAAAGTAGTTATTGCTCATTATAATCATGGCTATAAACCAACTAGAGAATGTTATATGTCTCAAACTGTTATAGAAGCCATAGATGCAGCGAATGCTGCAGATCCCAATCGTGTTAAGCATGCTGGGCAAGCGTTAGCTAAAGAATCTTTATATTCTATGCGTATGACCGATATGCTTAACCGTTTTAATCCGCAAGCCGATGAACTAATGCACATTGCTGCACGGGGCCAACATATTGAACGCTGGCGCTCTCCTCGCAGTGACTTCCCTATGGGTAAGCAAGGTTATTATCAATGGCGCACTGCTTTATATGATTTTCATGCCGAGCGTGTAACAGCCCTTATGAAAACCGCTGGTTACTCAACGGGTGAATGTGAGCGCGTATACGCAGCCGTGGCTAAAAAGAATATAAAGCGAAACCCTGATAGCCAATTAATTGAAGACATCGCAAGCCTTGTGTTTATCGAACATTACATGCTTGATTTTGCAACTAGCAAGCCTGATTACGATGAGCAAAAATGGTTGGGTATTATTCGTAAAACTTGGCAAAAAATGTCAAACGAAGCACATGAATTTGTGTTAGCTGGTAACATCAGCTTACCTGAGCCGCTTAAACCGATAATTACAAAAGCGCTAAGTTAAATTTAAAACAAGGAAGGTCTATGTTTTGCCCGCGTACTAAAACAGCACTTGAAGCAGTGAGCATTGGCGATGTTAACGTGTATTTATCAAAAAGCGGTGGTGTATTTTTTGATAATCGACAAATATTCCACTTTAGCGATCCAAGTTTAAAACCAGCGCAAGTGCTGGTGGCTCATTTACAAACTCTGCCAACAGAATGCGTTGATTTAGCAAAGCGAATTAATTGCCCGAAGTGCCCTGACGTGGTGATGATGCGACGCTTTTTCACGCCACTAAAAGTGGTTGAAATAGACGAATGTCCAAATTGTGCGGCTATTTGGCTTGATCATGGCGAACTTGAAAAGATCCATGAAAATCATTTAACGCCAAAAGAGCGTGAAATGCTGCGTATTGATATGGCCAATAATCATGGTTTTATTCAAGTTAAAATTCCCAAAAGGCGTTACTCGGTTCATGCTAAAAAGCCTGAGTCTAATGCAACGTCACCTTTAGAAAAACTAGCAGAACTTGCCTATTTATCGATTTTGAATGACTAGGAAGAGAATATTTAAAAGCTCCCATTATTAGCGCTAAATAATTTTTAAAATATAAGGTCAATAGTGTGAAAAAATTAGTGGTGTTTATGAGCGTGTTACTGGCCTGTTTGTTTACAACAAGTTGCACTACAGTACTCGATAAGGCCCATGGTTATCGCGGACCCATCGTTGTGACAATTAAAACAGAAGATGGCTCTGTGTCGGAGTTTCCTTTTTTAATAGAGTCTGTGTACACAGAGTCGTGTGGTCATAGTAGTTGTGGCATAGACTCTGGTTATAGATATCTAAAAACGAGCTATGCCAATGAGCCAATCACCTTCCCGCGAGAGCGGTTAGACCTATTGCAAGCTAATGCCTACGCAACAATTCTTTTTAAAGTTACTCATCCTAATTATCACTACAACGTCTTTACTCGAGGTTTTGCACCTACCGATGCTGATGACCCCATTTATGTAACGTTTACTGTTAAGCCGTTTGCTGAACAAATGAACA
Organism: Pseudoalteromonas sp. BZK2; assembly: GCF_014349195.1. Lineage (NCBI taxonomy): Bacteria > Pseudomonadati > Pseudomonadota > Gammaproteobacteria > Alteromonadales > Pseudoalteromonadaceae > Pseudoalteromonas > Pseudoalteromonas sp. BZK2. The sequence continues at coordinate 148,683 of NZ_JACSOG010000008.1, forward strand.
AAGTGGCTGGCTGGGCGGAAGGCCCTAAACAATACATGCAAAAATTCGCACCAGATAGCAGAGAGTTTAAAAAAGCAGATATTAGGTATCGCCAAGCGCGTTTTAATTTAGGACAGATGATTGCAAGGCATATCACGTTGACTAAAACGGTTTACTTACCCCATTTTTCAGAAAGCATGCAACAACGTGTGATTGAAAAGTATCAACCTATTTTTAAAGCGTGGTATTACGGC
>NZ_JACSOG010000009.1:0-148182 GCF_014349195.1 Pseudoalteromonas sp. BZK2
AATTTTGACATGTATGGATTCCTTATTGGTAAAAGTAATTGTCCAATCTCTTTATACCGTACTCACCCTATTTGGGGGAGGAGTCCATACATCTCCTACGAGCTAGGCCTTTGGTAAAGGCCTGTAAGCAACACCGTTCAGCTTCAAACTGACAGCTGAAAGCTGATAGCTTTCTCTAAAACCTATAACTCACACTGGCATTATACGAACGGCCTTGTCCGGCAAGTTGCTCAAAGCCATTGCTCATATCTTGCTTGTAATTAGCAATGCTTACACCGCCAAGTGGCTGTTGGTAATATTCATCAAGTAAGTTGGTAATTGCTAACTTAAAGGTTAAATTTTGCCACGTTTTCTGGCTTGAGATAGCCAGTAACTGATAACTGTCGGTTTGGTTTTCTAAACGGCGCTCATCAACATGAGTTTTACTATCAACCCATTGCCAGCTCAGTGCGTTTTGCCAGCCTTTGTATTCGTGCTCTAGGCTCAGCTCAGTGTGCAGTGGCATAATTTGATATAAGTCTTCATTGCTATCATCACGCTCACCATGAGTACTGGTTAGTGAGCCTTTTAACTGCCATTTTCCTGCTTGCTTTGAGTTGTAAAGCTCTACCAAGCCCGCCAGTTTTGCACCGTAAAGAGTGGCATCTAGGTTCGTAAAAGTAAGAATATTACGCTTGGTATGCGCCATGTCGGTGCGATTAAAGCTCTTAGTCACTTCAGCATCAATATAATCATTTACTTGCGTGTACCAAACATTTGCCGTAACTTGCCAGCTATCGTCTTTGGCAAGTTTGGTGTAGCTAGAGCTTAATGTGTGAGCTGTTTCGGCTTCTAAATCTGGGTTACCAATATAACCATTACCATCACCAAACCAACCAATCATGGTGGTTGCCATCGTACCTACACCCCAGCTATAACGCTCATATAAATTAGGTGCGCGGTTTTTACGAGCTAAACCAAATTGCAGCTCATCGTTATTCGATAATTGATAGCGAGCAAGCAAGCTGATATCAACTAAAGTGTCGTCACGTTTACGGTCTAATTGGTTAAATTCCATCGCAGCTTGGGCGTCGGTTTTTGACATATCCATCATTGAGCCCATATTAGCCATGCCGCTCATGCCACCTTCGTTATAAGCCTGCACTTCGCCAGTATCTGTGGTGACTTGCTCAACACGAACACCTGCCGACACCCACCATGCTTGGTTTACTTGGTTTTGGTACTCCGCAAATGCCGCAAGGCGGTCACGTTTGCCATCGTTAATGTTTACGTATTCATTTGGGCCCATCATCATTGACCCTGTAACCGCTGGCCACCAATCATCAATTCGATAACCGTAATATTCTTGCCCTAGCATTAGTGATGACTGTTTTGATAAGTCAGTGCGCCAATGAACTTGGTAACTGTAATCTTGTGCATCGGTATTCATCGGCATCATGCCGGTTTTCTCATTACTGAAAAAACCCATTTCGTGTTTTACATCATGCGCATTCACTTGCACCTGCAAATCACCATTTTCAAGCTCACGTTGATACTGAACAACGAAACCATAACTGGTGTTATCGGTCATATCCATGTATTGATTTGCAAAGCCTTGGTAAGGAATTTTTTGATGCGTCAGCTTAACCACAAGCTGTTGTTTCTCATTACGAATAGCGCCTGTTAAGGCATGATTTTGTACTCGATATAAGGTATCAAGTACACGCTCACCATGGCCATCATCATAGCTGTTAGCATCTTCAAAGCTGCCTTGGTAAGACAAGCTAAACTGTTTGCTCGCAAGGCTGGCACCTAGCGCGTATGCTTGGCTATCGTTAACGCTTTTGTACTGGGCGGTAACATAGCCTGCGCGCCAGTTCACTGAGTCTGAATCACTAAATTCAGGGGCAATCGTATTTACCCTAATAACACCGGCAATATTATCCCCGCCACTGCTTACCGGTGATACACCAGCAACGACACTGTAAGAGGCAATTTGATTTGCCGACACATAAGAGAGTGGCGGGTTCATTTGGTTAGCACACGCTGCTGTGACATCAGCACCATCAACTAAAACTTTAACTCTATCGCCCATCATGCCGTTCATTACTGGCAAGTTAGACACCCCTCCGGCCGCTGAAAAATCAACACCTAAATCTTTCAGTAACGCGTCTGCAGAGCCAACTAATTGATGGTTATTTTGGGCATGACCTTGTACTTCTATCACTTCAATAGAATCATCAGCAAAGGCTGAAATACTTAAAACACAGCTAAGTGCTGCAGCAATTTTGGAAAATAAAAAACCAGGGCGAGAAGATTGCGTGTTCATAACTCTTTTAAAATCAAAGCAAATAATTAATGACGCCGATTATAAAACTCATTAATTAGTCTGAACACGTGACATATTGTCGCACCCTGTCACAGGTAAATAACTTAGCGCAACACCACTAAAGGAATACGGCTATCTTCAAGCATTTTTAAGGTCGTGCTGCCTAAAAAGAACTGCCGCCATTTAGAGTGACCAAATGCGCCCATCACCATTAAGTCAACGGCGTGGTCACTTTTATACCGCCACAGCGCTTGGTAAACATCGCCATCGAGCATGCGCGCTCTCACATTAAAGCCGTTTTCAGCCAGCCTTGCTGAGGCAGTATCAAGTTTGTCTTGGCAGTGACCGTCTTGTTTATCAACCATCACCAAGTGGCAATCTAAGCCGGATAAAATCCCGCCCTTGATAATTTGTGTAATCGCTTTGTCGGTACTTTCGCTGCCATCATAAGCCAGCATAAAGTTTGTGGGCTCATGAAATTGCGGCGGCACAATCGCAACCGGGGTATGTACCTGACGGATCAGCGTTTCAATATGTGAGCCCAGTACTTTAAAATCATCGTAATGGCCTTTACCAGAGCGGCCAATAATCATCACGCGGGCATTGTCTTCATGTTCAAGCAAGGCATCAACAAGACTCATTGAAAGCTGCTGTTGCTCAATCTCGTTTAAGCCTGCATGCTCGGCTTTTTTCATTGCTTCATCTAGCAATAATTGACCGTGCTGCGACGCTACTTTGTTGCGCTCTTGCTCAAGTTTTGCCAATTGCTCTAACAATGAAGTTTGCGAACCTAAACCAATAATTGCGGTTAAATCATCACTGCCCTGCGGCAAAGGTGGCTCTAAAGCATGCAGAAAATTAATTGGATGGCTGGAGCGCTTAGAAATCCAAATAGCCGCTTCTGTCACCGCATCGGTCATGCATGAACCGTCGATACAAGCAAATATCTTTTTCATTACACTCTCCTTTAAACCAATTTAATTCACCAAGTATAGTTGGCTTTTTCTCTGTATTTATTTTGAACAGCAAAGACTTAAGAAGTTCAGGTTATTTTCTTATAGCAAACAAATATAGAACGTTCCAAAAAGTACTGTATCAACCCCATTAATTTGTATTAAAATAGCGCTGGGCACACATCTCTACTCCAGAACAAAGTATTTGTTACTGGCACTTTCAATTATCAAAAATCTATTTTGTTTTTAAATTTATTTTAAAGGAATTACATGACTAACGTAGCCAACTCCCAAGGCAACGCAAGCACGTTTACCATTCTGATAGTATTGGCTTTAGGCACATTCATTTTAGGCCTATCAGAATTTTCTATGATGCCAATGTTGCCCCTGATCAGCGAAACATTTTCGTCTACGCCAGCGCAAAGTGGTTATGCCATCAGCGCTTACGCGATAGGCGTCGTCGTCGGTGCACCGCTATTTATGATCACAACCGCCAACATGCGTAAGCGCAATGCACTGTTGATGTTTGTCAGTATGATGTTTTTATTCAATGGCTTAAGTGCTTTTGCAAACTCGCTTGAGCAACTTATTTTATTTCGCTTTTTAAGTGGTTTACCACACGGTGCCTACTTCGCCGCTGCTATTTTATTGGCTGCCGACATCGCCCCTGCCGATAAACGCGCAAGCTTTATGTCAAAAGTGTTTATGGGTTTAACCATTGCCACTATCGTTGGTGTGCCCATGGTCACCTTAGTGGGGCAAAACTTTAGCTGGCGTTATTGTTTGGCAGGCACCGCTTTACTTGCGTTAGTTGCCTTGGTATTGATTGTGAAATACGTACCTAACGTAAAAAATACCGCGCCAACATCGATTCTCGATGAGTTAAGTGTATTAAAGAACAAGCTCGTATGGACCATTCTAGGTATCATCATTATTGGTTTTGGTGGTGTATTTTGTGTTTACACTTACATTGCCGACACTATTTTAGAAGTCACCCATACCCCTGCTTACACTATCTCTATTGCTATGATCATGTTTGGTATTGGTTGTACATTAGGTAACTACCTATTAGGTAAAGCCGCCGACCACTCACCGCTGAAAACCACAGGGGCTGCGCTAATTGGTGCTGTAGTATTTGCAGCCAGTTATGTAAGCGCAAGCCATAATATTTGGCTGTTATACGCGGTGATTTTCTTTATTGGTTTTAGTGTTGGTTTAGGTACCGTGATCCAATCGTTATTAATGGATGTATCACCACAAGGGCATGCCATGATTGGTGCGCTAGTACAGTGTGCGTTTAATACTGCCAATGCCATAGGCCCTTGGCTTGGCGGCATGGCTATTGCTGGGGGCGCACTCCCTAGTCAAACAGGCTATGTTTCGGCGGCATTATTCTTAGGTGGCTTTTTAATGTGGTCGTTAAGTGCGATGCAGATGAAAAAACAAAGCTGTAAGCTCTCAAAAATGTAGTAGCGATTTTATATCGCGTAGGATAAATGGCGTTTAACCTGAATGATTTAACATTCGGCGTTAAAACGCCTCTTACGCTATCAGACTTACTCATCCTGAAATATCTCTTCGATACTCAGGTTAAATAAACGCGCGGCTTTAAATGCTAATGGCAAACTTGGGTCAAATTTACCTTTTTCAATCGCATTAATGGTTTGCCTAGACACATCCAAAAGCTCTGCGAGTTTCGCTTGGGTGTAGTTGTGCTCAGCACGAAGCACTTTCAAGCGGTTTTTCATTCTTCGCCCTCGTCGTTTAACTGCTTATTCATCATTAAAAGACTCACCAAATAGGTTAAGCCCATAAAGAGCACGAGGTGCGATATATCTTCTTTAAAGCTTATTAAACCACTTGATTGCACCACCGAGTAAGCTAAACCAAATACCAAGCTTGCACCCAAGGTAATGGCCATTGCATTAAGGTGCATACGCTGCTGCAGCTCATCCATTCCTTGTAGTTGTCGTTTGTTCGATAAAATCATCATGATGCCAACTACTACATTGATTAAGATTGCCACAACACTAAAAATAGCCTGCTCTTGCCATAAAAAATGCGGCCCAAATGAGGCAATTGCTAATGTAATCACCCATGCTGATGTCCATTTAGCGAGGTTTAGCGTGTTCTGCTTATTACGTTGTTTAAAGGTTAATCCTGTTTGATTCATTATTCTCACCTTAAAAGTAAAGTAAACTTGACTAAAGATTAACCTAGTAACACAAAAAGTCAAACAAACTTTACAAAAAGTTTTATATACACGACATCAATATGATTTTTTAATGTCAGAAAAGGCAAGGCGCTTGCTGTTGATCTCATAATATTGTATTAATCAAAGTATCCCGTAATCTAATATAAAATCGGTCCAATCGGACTGCGTTTCTAACAATAACAATGAAGATAACACTATGAATACGGCGCTGTTTTTCGTTGGCGAATGGCAAGTTACTCCGGCTACTAATTCAATCAGACGCGGTGAACAAACAAAGCATCTTGAACCCAAGGCGATGGATGTATTACTGCTGCTTTGCGAAAAACAAGGTGAGCTACTAACAAGTGAAGAAATTATCAGCCACTGCTGGCCAAATGTGGCGCTCGGTGACAACCCCCTACATAAAGTGATCACCCAATTACGTAAAGCCTTTGATGATAAAGCAAGCGATCCGCATTACATAGAAACCATTCGTAAACGCGGTTATCGGGTTATTGCCGAAATCAACTTTCCACTCAACGAAGAACAAAAAGCCAGCCAAACCAGTTGGCAAGGTGATTCGCCCTTTGTTGGCTTAAGTGCATTTGCACCAGAGCAAGCCGATGTGTTTTTTGGTCGAAACAAACAAATTGCCACTTTGCTACAGCGGGTATCGGCTCAAATAGAGTTTGGTCGCGCATTTTGCTTAATTTTGGGAGCCAGTGGTTCAGGTAAATCGTCGTTAGTTAACGCAGGTGTATTGCCCGCTTTAATGTCGAGTAATGGCTACGATGGCATTAGAGTACATAGTTACTGCCAACTCGACTTTGCCGATGTCAGCAAAGAGCGCTTACTGCTTGATTTAGCCTCAACCTTGCTCGATTTAGAAATAAACGACGCACCTGTACTTAGCGATATAAGCGCCGATGCGTTGGCTGAATTGTTATTAACAGATCCAGAACAGGTTATTTCCCGCTGTAAAGCAGCACTTGCAACGCTAAATAAAGAGTGCACTACACCCTATTTATTTTTATTTATCGACAGGCTCGAAGTGCTATTGTCATCACCTTTATTTAGCGATGACGAGCGCAACCAGCTGTTAGCACTTATTGAGCGCTTAGCAACAAGTGGCTGCATGATCATTTTTAGTGCCTGTCGTAATGACTTTTACCCGCAAGTAGTGAGTCAACCAAGTTTAATGGCAGGTAAAGCCAACGGCGCACACTTTGATTTATTAGCGCCAACTCGCTCTGAGCTTAAGCAAATGATCCGTTTGCCAGCACTTGCAGCAGGCTTAAGTTGGCAACATCACCCAGAGCATCACACACCGCTTGATGAACAACTTTGTAACGATACTGCCAATAACCCAGATGCATTGCCAATGCTGCAATACACCTTGCAACAGCTTTATTTACAGCGAAGCCCAGACAACGAATTATTGTTTTCTGAATACCAAGCGCTTGGCACCATCGAAGGAGCTATCGGCCAAAAAGCCGAACAGGTATTTTGCCAATTACCCAAAGACCAACAAACTGAACTTGCTGCAGTTCTTTCAAAATTGATCACCTTAAACCCAGATGGCGAAACACTCACCAGCCGTGCAGCACATTGGAGCGAATTAACCAGCCCAGCTGCGACCAAGCTTGTTCAGGCTATGGTCGACAGCCGCTTGTTTGTGTCACACCTTAAAAATGAGCAAGCCTGCTTTAGCCTTGCCCACGAAGCGCTGCTGCGCCATTGGCAACGCGCCATAGATTGGGTGCAAGAGCACCAACAAAGCTTAGCAATTCAAAGCCGTGTGCAACTTGCCACCGAGCGCTGGCTGCTTGAACAAAAGCACAGCGACTTTTTATTAGCGCAAGGCAAACCGCTGCAAGAAGCACAAAGCCTTGTGAGTAACCCTATGTTTAGCTTATCGAGTGACGAGCAAGCGTTAATTAAAGCTTCTAACAACAAAGCCAAACGTAAAAAGCGCGTGTTACAAATAACGGCGGCTGCACTTGTGTGCTTAACCTTTATTGCCACATTTATGAGCGTGCGCAGCTATCACGCCGAACAAGTAGCAAAACAAAAACGCCAAGAAGCTGAGAGTTTATTGGGTTTTATGGTCGGTGAATTTGCCGACAAACTCAGAAGCGTAAGGCGTATGGATTTACTGGATGGTATTAGCAACAAAGCCCTTGAGTATTTTACCAATCAAGACGAGGAAGTTGCCTCGTTGTTTGACTTTAGCGATAAACAAGCCCAGTTTAATAACCGTTTTCAATACGCTCAAACCTTAGAGGCCATGGGTGAAGTGGCCTACTCTCGCGGCAAAACCGACGAAGCCTTCACCGCCTTTGAAAATGCGCGAACGCGCCTAGAATCATTACTAAAAATTCAACCCAATAACCTAGATGTTTTAATGCTCGCAGGGGTCAATGCCTTTTGGCTTGGTAATTTAACTTATGAGCAAAGTAATTATTTAGCGACTGAGCCAATGTTCAAACGTTACTTGGCTTACAGTGAAAAAATGTATCAGCTTGCCCCTAATGACTTTAATTCAATTATGGAGCTATCTTACTCACACAATTCACTTGGCTCGCTGTATTTAAAGCAGTTTAATTACGCGCTCGCAAAGCAGAGCTTTACTGAATCTTTAAAACTTAAAAACCAAGCCCTTGAGCTTAAACCTAATAACAAAAATTTATTACGCGATAAGACAGATACTATCAGCTGGATTGCAACCACAGAAGAAAGCCAAGGGAATCTAAACGCTGCACTTGAACTACTTGAGCAAGCCTCTCAAGAGCTAATCAACATGCTTGAAACGTCACCGAATGATGCAAGCATATATAATTATTTAGCAAACACTTATATGCAGCAAAGCTTTTTATTGAGCTACTTCCCAAATAAGAAAGCGGCATTTTTAAAAGCAGAAAAAGCAACCAATGCGATTAATCAAGCAAGAATACAAGATCCAAAAAATCAAAAGTTTCAACGCACCTTTTATAGATCACTTGCATACCAATTAATGCTGTTAGATAAAAGCAAAAAAAGTGAAAGAGTAAAAGATGTTTTGAGTTACATTAATAACCAAGGGTTTTCAGATACAACCTCAATAAATATTCAAATTGGGGTGATTCATTATTATATCAATCGAAACCTTTTAAGAGAAGCCGAAGACCTTTTGTTAAAGTTAGAAAGCAACTCAGACTTTATAGAGAGAATTTCTGACACTAGCAAAATAGAAAACCTCGCTGCTCTGATAAAGGTTAATTTAATTAAAGCAAAGCTTGCTGAAGACAAGATAGCAAGACAACAAGCATGCCAAGAAGCTATTAATGCAATTGAAGAAAATAATAACGGCGATAAAAGTATAAAAAGAACTTACCCACTTATTAAAGCCTACACCTGTTTAAACAAGGAAAGTGAGGTAGGTACAATTAAAAGTAAACTAATAGAGTTAGGTATTACTAACTTTGATCTATAAAAAACAACTAGAAGGTAATAACAATGAGCGAAAGTCAAACTTACAATTTTTCAGTGAATATTAAACTTAACACTGAAAATGAAGCTTTATTCACATACTTCCAAGACGGTCAGCAAGTTTCTGGAGGCGGCACTGTGAATGAAAGAAACAGCCTAGGTATTTATACACTTGATGATGCAACAGTGGATGCTGGCTTTCAATTTACAGGTGCTAAATTTGCAAACCTTGAAGGTGATTGCGAGCAAGACTTTAGCTTTAAAGTCACTAACAATGGTCAAACAATTGAGATTGCCGATTCAGATGAAAATAGCGGTACTGCGTGTATGATTTTCATCGTAGAGTGCAATGGCACAAGCTATGAAAGTGCAGATCCACAAGTTGAGAACGAAAAAGAAAACTAAAAGCCTCTCGTGAAAAGCTCCTTTTTAGGAGCTTTTTTACATTATAAAACAACAAATTAAAACCAGAAGATTACCGGAAGGTTAATTTGCACTTTTTTAAGTAACTTTATAGACACCAAAATCGTTTGCATCGGTAAAAAGGAAACGAACGTGTCTACTAATAAAAATGAACAACCAAGCACTGCTAAATCAGAAACGAAAAGCGCACTTGCGCAGTCTATCAATTCAGAGCAACTTGCACTGATTGCACAAATGTTTCAGAGCATCCCTGAAGGAGTGTTTATCATTAATGGCCAAGGCACGTTTGAATTTGCAAACCCGATGGCAGCACAGCTTTTAGGTGACAACCAAGAAGCGTTAATTGGGCAAAACATTTTACATTACCTACACGACACCGACCGTGATAAATACATGTATACCCTACTCAGTTGGTTAGACCATAAAGACTCGCCGATAAGTCTTGGGCCAAACGAAGTTAAAATAAACCGTGCCGACAGTAAAACCCTTGAGGCGGATTTATGTATATCGAGCCTGCCAAAAAACATTGCCGTTGCAGAAAATTTATTTATTTGTGTATTACACGATTTATCATCACACAAAGAACAATATAACCGCTTAATTAAACAGGCTACCACTGACCATTTAACCGGCCTTGCAAATAGATTAACCCTTGAAGAGTCATTAAAAGAGCATTGGCAAGAAAGCGTACAAACCAATCAGGCTATTAGCACTATATTAATCGACATTGATTACTTTAAATTATTCAATGACCGATTCGGTCATGTAAAAGGCGATAAATGCTTACAAAAAGTAGCAAGTATAATAGCAGAGTCACTCCCTTCTCGCGATTGTTTAGCAGCCCGTTATGGCGGTGAAGAATTTGCTATTATATTACCCCGTTGTCAAAAAGACACAGCCGCCGCTATTGCTAAACATATTCAAATAAAAATAAATAACATGCCATTTACTGACATAGGATTACCGAGTGATTTTAGAATAAGTGTAAGCCAAGGAATTGCTTGCGAGTTCAATAATCAATATCGTACTTCAGAAGCATTAATTTGCGCTGCAGATACTGCTTTATACCGAGCAAAAACAGAGGGCAGAAATAAAATAAGCATTAGCGCGTAAACATAACAGTAACAATAAAAACATAAATTCAACAACAATCATAAGTAACACATATACTATATTTTAATGTTATTTGTTTGTTCCCGTTTCGTATTATAGACTAAATTCAGTTAGATAAGTCAGATGGGAACAATAATGACATTATTCAAAAAATTACCTTTGCAACTTGCAATCGCAAGTACGTTAGCTGCATCAGCGACTGCAATCGCTGCTGAGCAAAATACAGAAGATACAGCAAAAGATATTGAGGTTATCTCTGTTACAGGTACACGTAGGAGTTTACGTAGCCTTTCTGAAAGTACAGTGCCAGTTGATCTACTAACAAGCCGCGACTTAGCAAGTACTGGTCAGCTTGAAATTAGCCAAGTACTTGCTTCACAGTTACCAAGTTTTAATTACCCTAGCGCCACTCTTGCCGATGGTACTGATCATGCAAAACCAGCCGTTTTACGTGGCCTTGCTCCTGATCACACTCTGGTATTAGTAAACGGTAAACGTCGCCATGCAGGCGCACTATTAAATTTAGGTGGCACAGTGGGTCGTGGCTCGACGGCCGTTGATTTAAACAATATTCCTACTTCAGCTATTAAGCGCGTTGAGATTCTTCGCGATGGTGCTGCAGCACAATATGGCTCTGATGCCATTGCTGGCGTGATCAATATTGTACTAAAAGACGCTGATGAGGGCGGTAGCGTTAGCTACACTTACGGTGAATACGACACGCAAATGGCTGGCTCGCCGCAACTACTAAGCACAAGCGCTGATAACGATGGTAACTTGAGCTTTGCAAAAGGCAGTGATCGTAAATTAAACGATGGTATTTCGCGAACAGCAAGCGCGAATGCCGGTTTTGCTTTAGGTGATAACGGCTTTATAAACATCTCTATCGAATCTCGCAATAACGAGCCAACAAACCGCTCGGGAATTGATCAACGCGAGCAATACAGTCGTGATGATAATGGCAACCTAGACTCACGTGAATTTGATTTCGACCGTTACAATCATCGTTTTGGTAAAGCCGATATCGAAGACTATGCACTTTTTTATAATCTAGGTTACGAGTTTGATAACTCACTATCACTTTACTCGTTTGCTAGTTACTCAAACCGTAAAGGTAATTCGGCAGGCTTTTATCGCCGTGCCAAAGACTCTCGTAACTTAACCGAAGTATACCCTAATGGCTTCTTACCTGAAATAGATACAGATGTTGATGACTATTCATTTGCGATCGGTGTTAACGGCGAAACCAATGACTGGACATGGGATGTAAGTACCAATTATGGTCGCAACGATTTCGGCTTAGGGGTCAGTAATAGCTTAAATACGTCGATGGGTGTTAGCAGCCCAACTGAATTTGATAACGGCGCCCTTGTCTATGAGCAATACTTAATTAACATGGATGCCAGCAATACTCTTGACCTTGGCTTACCTGATGATGTGTTTGTTACCGTGGGCGCTGAGTATCGTCATGAAAATTATCAAATCAAAGCAGGTGAAGAGGCTTCATACATCACCGTATTGGATGACGATGGCAACCCTGTTGCTGCTGGTGGCGCACAAGTGTTAGCTGGTTTCTCTCCAGAAAGTGCAACTGACGAAAGCCGCCATAACATTGCGGTATTTGCTGAGTTTGATACTTACCTAACAACAGATTGGAATCTAGTGTTGGCTGGTCGTTTTGAAGATTACAGCGATTTTGGCAGCACTTTTACCTCTAAACTAGCTACGCGCTACAGCATTAACGAGTCATTGTCGTTACGCGGTGCAATTAGCACAGGTTTTAGAGCGCCTTCACTTGCACAAACTTCTTATAAATCAGTAAGTACTGTATTTGAAAACGGTATTCCAAGTGAGGTCGGTTTATTCCCAGTTGATGAACCTGCAGCCCAAGCTCTAGGGGCACGCAAACTTGATGCTGAAGAATCAGTTAATATGACGGCGGGTTTTATCTTTACGCAAGGCGGTTTTAGCCTGACGCTTGACGCATATCGCATTGAAATTGACGACCGTATCGTATTGTCTGAAAACTTAAGTGGTCCCGAAGTTGAAGCGATTCTAGCTGCAGCTGGTGAACAAAACACTCAAAGCGTTCGATATTTTACAAACGCTATTGATTCACGTACGCAAGGTGTTGATATTGTAGCTACCTACTCATTAGGTTTAGAAAACTATGGTGATTTACGCTTAAGTGCTGCGGTTAACTTTAACGACACAGAAGTCACACACGTTAAAGAAAACCCAGCAGAGCTAGAAGCACTAGGTGATAACTATCAATACTTCGCACGTCGTGAAATCACTCGCTTTGAAGAAGGCACTCCTGCTGATAAGTGGAACCTATCTGCAACATGGGATTATGAAAACTTTCAGACCACATTACGTGCAACCCGTTATGGCGAAGTCGTTGACACTTCAAGTACGCCTGAAGGTGATGAAATTATTGATGCTAAATGGATCACTGACTTAGAGGTAGCTTATCGTCCCGATGAGCAGTGGAAATTTGCATTAGGCGCTAATAACCTATTTGATCAGTACCCTCAAGATACTGTAAGCAATATCGGTTATAGTGATTTCAATCAAATCTTTACCTACAGTGCATTTACGCCATACAGTTTAGATGGTCGTTTTGTTTACGGTAACATCACTTATAGCTTTTAAAAAATAGGGCGTGAAAGCAGTAATTGCTAACACGCCCTAACCTACAATGATGGGTTGCTTAATTAATCTGAATAGTGTGGTAGGCCAATAAAGTGCCATCGCTATTTTGTGCTGTATTTAAAATAAACTGCTCATAATCACTACCAAACACATTATCGTTGCTAGCAAGGGTTGTATCTTGTTCACCTCGTGATTTGTACTCGCTGTGAGTAGTACAAATTTCTTTAGCGAACGCATCTGTAAAACAAAACTGACTAATTACATAGTCGTTATTGTTGTTCGACACTTTAAAATGAATATGAATAGTTCGCCCCGAATACCAACCTGGAAAATGCGTTTTAAAGTTCACACGACCACTACTATCTGTGATCAATGAACCTCGGTACCAGGTGCTTGCCTCTGCTTCGGTATCGCCATCAGTACAGAAATCACCCGCAAAACGTGAGCTATCAGAACTACTACTTGTATCACCCGAGTAAATACCGCGGGTATCACAGTGCCAAACCGATATTTCGTAATTTGCTAATGGGTTACAGTCACTATCAATTAACTGTAAACAAAGCATCATAGGCAAACCAGTTAAGCCATCCGAAATATCTTCGTCTGCATCAGCTTGGAAGTAACAGGGGCCTTCTGTTGTTGCTTTAGTAAGTGCTAACACACATGCGGTGGATGTTTCAAAAATACTGTCATCCGGAAAGTCATCAGTAATAAGCGCTGTTGTGCCCGATACATATTCACTGTCGTTCGTGGTTGTTGTATCGCCTGTATCAGTGCTGGTGCCTGTGCCCGTTGATGAGTCGGTGTCTGAGGTTGTGTCCGTTGACGATATTGTGTCTGAGTTACAGCCTAAAAATGCCAACATAGGCACAGTAGCAAGAGAAACCCCTAATGTTTTTAGCATTTTTCTACGAGTATAAAGTTCAGGTTTTAAAGTCACCTTGTGCCCCTTCGTTAACTTGAATAATTAGCGTCGAGTATAAAGAACAAATGTAGAGACTTTGTGTAGAAAAAGTGGTGCTTTTATAGAGTGATTAGGATGCACATGCCAAAAAATAGACATTTATAGTATATTCAATTTTGGCTATTACATTTTACTATTATACCTATGAAGTTAATTCACAAACTCTTAATTACGAATCTTATTATTACGTTGCTGCTGGTACTGACCATGTTTGGTCTTAATGCAATAACTAATAAGCGTATGCTCAATAGTGTATTTGAGGATATAGACAACGAAGCATTTAACCTTATAGCCACTGAAATTAGCCAGCAGTACCAGCAAACGGGTTCGATTGGTATGTTTATCGACTCTAAAGCTCTGTGGTATGAGCTAATTAACCGCAATTTTCACTCAAGCCGTTTATTGTTTTCGCCGAACAGACCAAAACCAAGAGAGCCCAGACCTTTTTCACTAGAAGGCCCCCCTCAAAAGCACATGCAAAATGAGGGAATGCCACCACCTCGCAATAAACCGATGGCTGATGACTTTATGCCTTTTGAAAAACGCCTCAGCTTGCTTGATGCAAAAGGCAAAATATTGATTGCAGGCAATACCGATACTGAGGTCGTGAACGAGCAAGAAATCACTCACAATGGTGCCGTTGTTGCAGTGCTGCAGTTGCATGCTAACGGTAACCATGTCAGCGCGCTTACTCAGCATTACCTTAATACACAAATTAATATCAGTTTGTGGACAGCGGGGATTGGTTTATTAATTGCTTTATTGTTTAGTTACTTACTCGCACGTCATTTTACTAATCCTATTTCACAACTAAAAGAAGGTGCAAAAGCCCTTGCTGAGCGCGAGTTTGAGACCAAAATTACAGTAAATAGTAGCGATGAATTCGCCACCTTAGCGGAAGATTTCAACCGTATTGCCACAGAGCTTAGGCGTTTTGAATCGCAGCAAAGTCAATGGATTATGGATATTTCTCATGAACTGCGTACGCCTTTAACTATTTTAGAGGGCGAACTTGAAGCAATTAACGATGGCATTATCGAACCCAACCAAAAAGCGATAAGTTCACTACAAGAAGAAGTGGCGCTGTTAAGTCGACTTGTGAACGACTTACATAAAGTCAGCACACTTGACAAATACAGCTTCAACTACCAGATGGAAGAGATTGATTTTAATACCTTAGTAACTTTACAAGCGCATAAATATGCCTTTAAATTTCAATCAAAAAACATCACCCTCAATGCAACCTTATCTGAGCAACCCGTAATAATTTTGGCTGATCAGAATCGTATTACACAAGTACTACAAAACATTTTAGAAAATAATTTACGCTATACCGATGAACAGCAAAAAGTCTGGTTAGATTTAACCGTGTCTAAGCATCATGTATTTTTGTCGATAGAAGATTCTGGCCCCGGTGTCCCCGATGAAGCCCTTGAAAAACTGTTTGATCGTTTATATCGCACCGATAGCTCTCGCAACAGAAAAACCGGCGGTTTTGGCCTAGGTTTGGCGATTTGCCAAACAATTGTTGAAGCCCACCAAGGAAAAATAAATGCAACTAAAAGCCGGTTAGGCGGTCTGTGTATAACGTTAAAACTCCCGCTTGCAGAGGCGTAATAATATGTCAGAAACCATAGCAAAACAGCATATTCTCGTTATTGAAGACGAAGTTAAAATTGCCGAACTAATAGAAAAGTATTTATATCTGGAAGGGTTTAAAACAAGCTTAATTCACGATGGCACCTGCGCACTTGATGCTGTTAATGAGCTAAACCCTGACCTCATTATTCTCGATATCATGTTGCCAGGCACTAACGGCATCGAGCTGTGTAGCAAGATAAGACAATACAGTGATGTGCCTATTATTATGCTTACGGCACGGGTTGAAGAAATTGACCACTTAATTGGTTTTGATGTCGGTGCCGATGACTATGTTACTAAACCATTTAAACCAAAAGAGTTAATGGCACGTGTAAAGGCTATTTTAAAGCGCCGCCGTATGCCAACTACCGCACCAAATACGCTCAAAGCGGGCAATATTATTGTTGATCCGAGCGAATACAAAGTACTGGTAAATAATGCAGAGCTAAAACTAACAATTAATGAATTTAGCTTATTAAAAATATTAATTGCCTCACCCAATAAGGTTTTTTCACGCCAAGATTTACTAACCATGACCCAAGGGAAGTACTTTGAAAGCTACGAGCGTAGTATTGATTCACACATTAAAAACTTGCGTAAAAAGCTGACACAAGCCGACCCTAATAGTCATTACATTGAGTCAATTTATGGTGTGGGATATAAATTTAAAACTTAAACAACCTTTTTCATACTTGCGACGACTAACTAAATAACATAACCCTGTAGGATATCATTATGAATTTAGTACGCATCAGCGCAAGCGCACTCTTAATTGCTGCCACTACCGCTTGTATCGGCCTCTCTAGTGCCAGTACAGCGAACGACCAAGGTGATTATCGCGTTATCACTTTTAAAGACTGTAAAAAGGTGAGCGAAATTACCCTCAATAACGAACAGATTGCTGCATACCTTGAGCTTAAACATGAGCAAGTAAAACTAGAAGCGCTAGAGCAACCAATTAGCAACATAGAACAACAAGTGACTGAGTACTCTGAGCAAATAAAAGCGATCGCCGAAAAAGCTGTTATTGAAGACGAGAATCACCTGCGAATTAATAAAAGCTTATTAAAAGAGCAAGATAAGTTGGCTACAGAGCTCAATAAACTGATAGCTGCTCATGATGCCGATTTTAAAGCGCTAGAGCAGCAAGCAAAGTTAATTGAACATGCCGCTAAGCAGTTTGATAAAACTATGAAACCTTTGATGGAGCACGGCGATTCAACCCATCTACAAATTTTAGCGCCAGGTGAAGATGAAAAATCTGGGTGTTTTTACACTATCTAAAGCACATTACTAAGATGTGCATAAAGTTTCGCATGTGATTGACGAATGTCTTCTTTATGCACTTGTTTAAACCACTTTAAAGCCTGTGCTGGCTTGCCAGCTTGCCAATTGATTTCAGCAAGGCGTAATTTATAAATAGCAACTGCGTTGCGATCTGAGTCCGTGTCCATGAATTTGAGTGACTGCACATAAACATGATCAGCTTTCACATAATCAGCAAGAAGTTGATGAGTACGGGCTAAGTTACCTAATGCTACAGAAATCTTACGATTATGATTAGTTTTTAAAATCCAATCAGCTGCAATTTGTCGGTTTACAAGTGCACCATCTATATCCCCTAATGAATGAAAAACATTCGCTTTATTCGACGCTAATTCAAAATGAAAAATGGGGTCTTTGCTTTTGCCAAAACGGCGCTCTGCCCTATCAAGAATTTGCAACGCTGTTTCTTTATTACCAAACACAAATTGCAAATTGGCCAGCTCGACCATACGCATCGGATTACCAAACGAATCAAAAATAGCTTGTAGCTTTTCAAACGCTTTCGTCGCATATTTATGACCAGTTTCTGAGTCACCTAAATAGTGTGTTGATTTTGCGTAATAAAAGTAAACTTGTACTTGAAAGACGACTGGCAATTCTTCACTTGTAATAAAAGGCTCAGCGCTTTCCTTTAAAGCTTGAAATTCCATTTTGTCGTAGAAGTAATCTAACTGATACGATTTAATCTCATACCAACGCGCAGAGTCAATCTCGCTGCTGGCAAGCTGCTGATTAATGTAATCTAGACAACTAATTTGCGATTGCCGCTCACAAAACATCTCATGATCACTAAAGTTTTCAGAGGCTGAGGCATTAAAACTAGATAACCCCAGCAATAACATGGCTAACTTTTTCTTCATCCACAATTATCTCAGTGATAACACCTTCAGAAAGCTAACAAAGTTTAATGCTTTATAACAGTATTTTTTAACTAAATTAATAATTGTAACCCAGCACTAAGTTTGAACTGAGTCGTAGTCACGGTCTTCTGTTACAGCAAATGGCTTGAAACTTTGTTGTTTATCAAATTGATAACTTTCACCAATAGCGGCGAAATAACCTGAATAATTGTTAGACACTACCGAATACGCTGTGGCAGTCATTAATGTCCATTTTTCGGACAATGATCTTTAATTAGTAAAGCCTCTTTACCTAACTCTATATTCCTTTTATCTAACTACAATCAGATATATAAAGTTAGGTTTAGAGTATATAGTTTTCCTGTGCATCACTACAACGCAGCGATACACTCCACTTCAACCTTTGCGCCAAGTGCCAAGCCGCTGGCTGCAAAAGCACTTCTGGCGGGTAACTTAGTAAAAAATGGCGTGTAAGCTTTATTGGCTAAAGGCCAGTCTTTTATATCTGCCAACATAAGGGTGCATTTAACAACATCGTTAAAATCTAAATTGTGATCTTGCAAAACAAAGCCAATGTTTTTCATTGCCTGCGTCATTTGGGTGCTGATGCCATTGCCAGCCAACGCCATGGTGGTTGGCAAGTTGCCTAATTGCCCCGATAAAAATAATAACCCAGCCGCTTCACGCGCCATCACGAACGGTAATTTTTCATTATCACCCAAGTGGATAAATTGGCCATTTTTAATTACATGAACAATGTTTTGGCTATTGGTGATTTCAATACTTGGATCACTGTTAAGTACCACAAGATTCGCCGTTTTCCCTGCCTTTATTGAACCTGTTTGCTTTTCAATGCCTATCACTTTTGCACCATTAATGGTTGCAGCCTGTAGAGCTTCTAAAGGTGTTAAACCTGCCCGTTCAACTAATAACTGCATTTCATGGTGCACCATAGGCGTTACAGTATTAAATCTATCACTGGTCACATCGGTACCTGCTGCAATAGTTACACCGGCTTGATGAGCCAATTGCGTAAACAACCCGCCCCACTTATTGAGCAATAACCCTTTTTCACCACGAGAGGCTTTGGTTTTATCAAACACCGTTAAGGTTGAATCTAGAATTGCGCCCTTATTTTTCATCTCTTTTATAAGTGTTTGATAAGCATCTAGTTGCTTTGCATCGCTTTTTTGCTGCTCTGTTAAGGCGACATTTTTACGGCGCATATCATAGAAATTTTCAATTACTTGCGCAGCAAAATCGGCAGCATGTGAAATTGTTTCAACCCCACCATTAACCGCTTCAAGCGGTGTTGCTGGGCCAATAAAAGCATGCGACCACACCTTGAGGTCATTATTTTTAGCAGCTTGAGATAACTTTGCGACCACAGATCCTGGCACATTTGCATAAATTTTGATGCCGGTTGCCCCCAGCCCTTTGCTACGCAGCATAATGGCATCAAAGTCACTGTGTTCATCAACGGCACGCATCCAGTCCACAGCACCGGGGATTTCACCTTTTGCAGAGGCGACTGTGCGAGGGTCAGAAAAGAACGCTTTACCACCAATAATCACAGAATAGTAAATATCCGGTGATTGAATAATATCGTTATCGGCTCGTCTTTTAAGTGAGCTCAAAGCACGGGTATCACCGCCCATATCGCGCACACTTGTTACACCCCCCTGTAAAAGCTGACGCAAGCGAGTGCGCGTGATTTCATCGTTATCAGAATCATCAGGCGAAGTAGCATGGTGCACATGAGTATCGATTAAACCGGGTATTACATACATACCTGCTAAATCGATTTTAATGACATCATCGGCAAAGCGACGAGATCTCACAGGAACAATTTGTTTGATTTTGTCATCTTCTATGATGATGGTTTGTGCTTTATTAACCGACAAGGCTTCCACGTCGATTAGGTTCACATTTTGTAATGCAATGGTTTGAGCCATCACCGACGACGATAAACCCAATGCAATGCTGGCAAGTAATGTGTTGATGCCCGATTTCATAATCACCTCTTATTCTTGTTTTAACTCCCAACTTACACCTGAATTACTTGGTTTTACATCTCACAAAAGTTTATAGTGTATGAACTTATAGTTTAAAAATAATAACAATGAACAAACTAGAAGCCGTTAGAGCCTTATGCTTAGTCGCTGAATATCAAAGCTTTACGCGGGCTGCTAAGCAGATGCAGCTGTCTACCACCATGGTAAGCCGCCATGTTAAACAGTTAGAGCAAAACTTAGGCTGCTTGCTGCTAAAGCGAAACACCCGTAAAGTTTGCTTAACTGATGCAGGGCAAAACTATGTTCTGCAAATGAAGCCTTTACTGAATAAATTTAATGAAGTTGATGAAGAGATAAGCGGGCTTAGTCAAGCGCCTAGCGGCAAGCTGGCTATATCAGCCAGTATTGAATTTGGTTGCCAATATTTAACACCTTTGATCAGCCAATATCAGCATGCTTTTCCCGATGTTAAATTAGATATTGTATTGTCTAATACGCCCGTTGATTTATTTGATAGCCAAATTGATCTAGCATTTAGAGTTGCTCCTTCATTACCTGATGCCAACCATATAGCGCAGACAGTTTGCCATTCATCATTATCTTTGTGGGCAAGTCCTACCTACTTAAAAAAGCATGGCACGCCAATAGATATAGCAGCCTTATCGGAGCATAGATTACTGTTTTTCAGTCATCATATTCGTCATGACCAATGGATTTTTTTGCTAGATGGTCAGCATGTTTGCCGCAAGTTTAACTGGGCAATGACTTCTAATAATGGCCGATTTTTAAATGAAGCAGCGGCAGCGGGTGATGGGATCATTCAAGCCCCTCGTTATTCAGTCGCCCCGTTTTTAAAATCAGGCGAATTAGTCGAAGTGTTAGCACAACACACCCTAAATCCACTAACGATTGCTGCGGTTTATCCGCATAGGTATGCGCTGTCAAATCGGGTGAAATCATTTATTGAGCTGGCTAAACACTACTTTAGCCAGCATCCAATCCCTTAAAGAAGGAGTAAACTACCTAAACCTAGGAAGGTAACAAAACCGACGATGTCGGTGACTGTGGTCAGGATCACAGAACCTGAAAGGGCTGGATCAATTTTAAGCTTATCTAAAATCGATGGGATCACCACCCCTGATAACGACGCGGCAACTAAGTTAAGTAAAATAGCGATAGTGATTGTTAAACTTAACATACCATCGTTGAACCAAAAATAAGTGAGTACACCAATCACAAAGGCCCAAACACAGCCGTTTAATGCCCCTACTCTTAGCTCTTTCTTTAACAGTGCTTTGCGGTTGGAGTCGGTAACCTGACCAAGTGCTAAACCTCGCACAATAACCGTTAACGTTTGACTACCTGCAATACCGCCCATAGAAGCGACAACCGGCATCAGTACCGCCAGCGCAACCACTTGCTCTATGGTTGCGCCAAACAAACCAATAAACCAAGATGCAAGAAATGCCGTTGCTAGGTTTATACCAAGCCAAATACCGCGGTTTTTTGCCGACTTAGTGACACTTGAGAACAGATCCTCGTCTTCACGAAGACCACCGGCTTTTGCAGCGGCTTCGTCGGTCACTTCTTGACGCAATTCATAAGCAGATGACACTGACAATCGGCCTAATAATTTGTTATCGGCATTCACAACAGGCATCGCCATTTGCTCACTGTGAATAACCACTTCAGCAGCTTCGTATAAGTCGTCATCAGCATGTAAAGCCGATACATCAAGGTTCGCGTAATCCAGTAGGCTGTCGTTATCATTGGCTTTAAACAAAGCATTGATAGCCACTTCACCAATGAGAGTGCCCTTACGACTGACTAAATAAATCACCTCGGTATATTGCGGTAAACCTTTTTGAAAAATTTTACGCGCGCCTGCCACTGTGAGTTTTTCTGACACTTTTAGCGCATCAAAATCGAGCCAGTGACCTAACTGCTCTGGATTATATTGCTGTGCAAGGTCGTACTGTTTTGTTTGAACTTCATCAAGTTGTTTACGTGCATAATCAACAAAGCGCTCAGGAATAATTTCTTCAAGTTCAAGTAATTCTTCTACGCTCACTTCGTCAAGTAGCTTAAACCCTTCAGCTTCATCTAAGCTTTGCAATAACCAGCGACAGCTATCGCCACCTAGGTTAATGAAGATTTCATGTTGTGTATCTTCATCAAGTAATTGCCATATTTCTAAACGCTGTTCTTTAGGTAACGCTTCGAACAATAACGATAAATGTTCAGTAGAAAGCTTTTCCTTAGCATCAGCAAGTAACTTATTTTTGCGTGTTGTGGTGTCACACTGAAGCAAGTCATCAATTAACTGGGGAAGTTGGTCAACAGGATACTCAATCATTTGAGACCTCGGTTAATTACATCAATAACAACAGTCTAACGCAGCTGGCAAAAAATAACTGCTCTGAAAAGGTATATTTTTTTGAAACCAAGCAATTACCCCCCAGCTGTAAAACATCGTTTTTAAATTACTGTTTCAAGCTAGAGAATCACAATTGCATAAAAAAGCACACTCAAACGCAATCAAGATCTATTATCATTCGCATTATAATGATAACATCTCAGCCCTTCTTAACTTTCTCAATAATAAATACGGGTATCAGCATGAAAAACAGAATAAAGTATTTACCACTTGTGATTGCATTTGCACTCACTGGCTGTGGCGGTTCAGATAGTAATAATGCACCTGAGTTCACAAGCAACTCAGCGTTCACTCTAGATGAAGATACATCTATTACAGGTCAAGTTGTGGCAACAGGTGATAATGCTGTTAGCTATACCCTCGGCTCTGCAGCAAGTAACGGGATATTTGCTTTAAATGCTGATGGTAGTTTTAGCTATACCCCAAAAGAAGATTTTGCAGGCCAAGACACAGTAACCGTTACCGCCACTGACGGCAGCTTAAGTACTGATGCTGAACTTACTTTTACGGTTAACAACGTTAACGATGCACCAACACTTACGAGCCAATCAATCACGGTAACCACCTCAACGACAACTGAAGGTTCATTAACTTTTAATGATGCCGACGGTGACACTATAACTGTGTCTTTAGTAACGCCTCCTACTAACGGTACCCTAACTCTAGATGAGCAAACGGGGGCATTTACATTTACCGCAGAAACGCTGTCAGAAATTAACGACAGTTTTGTTATTGAATTTACCGATGGCAATATTAGCTCGCCTATCAGCGCAACCATTGAATTAAAACCTTCGTATGTTACGAACGAAGATAAGCTCAATTACTACTACAGCTCAGATAAGTCTCATTTAAAACAAGCTGAAGCGATTAGTGAAAATATCAATGACGATGTGTATTTGAATACAATTAATGCAAGCTTAGGTCTTGGTTATGTTGTTGCTGGTTTCGAAGAAAAATCAAATCAACACTTTAATGCTATTACCAGCTTAGATGAGAAAGCCAGAGCTTACAGAAGCACATCTTCACAATATGACTCCTTTGGGGAGTATGACATAGCAGCCGAGTTTCGTGCTAAATCTGTCATAGCCTACAATCAGTACCTTGCAGAAAAAGGGCTAAATAATATCAGTTCAGACGATCCTGATTTTTATCAGAATGTCATCAAACTCTATAATCGTGCAGGTCAAACAAATTTAGCAAAGGAATTACTCAATACCCTCACTACTTTTGCAAACGAAATAAAAAGCGATGAATACACAGTCGCTTACGCAAAATATTTAGCTTCTTTTTACAAAACATCTAACTCATTAAGAGAAGACTATTACTCTGATAGAACAGAAGAAAAAAGACAGGAAGCAATTGAGAGCGTTATTGCTATGGGTGAACTAGCTGAGCAAACAGGTTACTTCATCGAAAAAAGTGGTGACTTTAAAGGCTTACCTAGTGATCGAATCAAAGCACTATACGTCTTAAGGGCAGCTGAAGCTTTATTGCGTCTAAACGAAACAGAACTTGCCAAAAAGTATGTTAATTTAGCTTTATCACTATATGGTATTACAGGCTTAGATAGTAACTATGTGTACCAAGCCAGTCCCTACTATGAAGCAACCAAACATCAATATCAATTTCCCTTAGAAGGCCTTACAGGGCTCATTCACGGCCTTTACAACATACCTCTCGACGAAAACCCTGCTTTGAAATTAATGACAAAAGAAGCAAATATAAGTGACGCACTTGAGTACAGTATGGGACAAGACATTGCTAAAAACCTCATTGCAGGTCAGGGAATTGACGATGCAGTATCATACGCAAAGACTTATTTTACAGAAGATAGCAAAGTTAATATAACCAGCTTTTACAAAGCTTTAACCTGGGAATCTAACCAAGATGGCGCTGTACTTGTACTTGAAGCTAGAGGAGAAAACGAACTCGCGTTGCAGGTTCTAGACTATGCTGCAGACATCTTATTTTCTGAAGCTTTCATTACAGAGCAAAAATATGCAAGATATATTACAGGCACTTATGGATGTGCAGGGATAGTGCAAAAAGCTATCTCTTTAGGTGGCTTAGATCATGCTAAAAGTTATGCAAGCAGATGTAAAACTATGCTCGCGACTTATTTCTCTCCGAACTCAGAGCTATTCACCACGAAAGTGGCACTGGAGGCTTATCGTAATTTAATTAATATATACGACTTTATTAATGATAACTCTGAGCTAACAGCTGCATTAGAGATAATTAATCAACATATTGCATTACTCTCTGATGATAGTGAAAAAGTTAAAGAATACTTAGCGATCACTGGTTACTTAGTTAGAGCAGGCGAAGTAGAGGTAGCTAAGCAACAACTACTACAAACATATTTTATTATCTCAAATCTCAAAACATCTTTAGAATTTGAAGATTACATAGATTTAGTAGAAAAGGCGGCAATAGCCTCAATAAGTGATGCCCCAATAACTACAGGAGTTTATTATCAAGATTCGTTTGTTACATCTTTGAAAAAATACCAAACGTCCAACTCTCAATATTTGTCAATTTATAATGAAGTTATAGCTGCACTTCATGATTTAGCTAATGATGCAAATCAGGCATTAATGAAGCAATCTGAAAAATTAGTCATAGATAACACTGCTATGCTAGTCACACTATTTGCAAGACTTGAAGACGATGCAGCAGTTACTGAGCTAATTAATCAATCTGTACTTGGTGAAGCCGATAAATTAGCGCTTTATGCGAATTTTGCTGCAATTCGAGCAACTAAAAATGACTTCCCTGCATCTTCGATCGCAAGTATCGATACGGACCACGATGGCAAACCTAACTTCTTCTTATCAGGCGCATCAGAGCAAGCGATTGCTGAATCGGGCTTAATTGCTGATGACGATGCCGACAATGATGGTATTGAAGACAGTATCGATGTGACTCCTTTAGGAGAATAGCCCATTCATAATACGGCGAGGCAGCTATGCCTCGCCCACCATGTGAAAAACCCAAAAAATTAAAATATACCAAATTAAAGGAATTTAATATTCCTTAAAAAGTTAAAAAACCACAAAATACAATTGAGATCTATTTCTATTCGCATTTTTAATTGATACAATCACCTACCCTTACCTTTATGCAAAATACGCAATAAATGAAGCAACTAATTTAATAAAGGTAATTAACTATTGCCAGCTCTTAAGCGGCCTTCTCTTTAATCTAATTGGTACTATTTCAGGAGTTTTACCATGCAAATGCGCTACTTATCAGCGTGTTTGATGCTTTTACTTAATGCCCCTTTACACGCTAATGAAGTAAAGCAACAAACAACAGATCCTCAATGTAACGATAAGAACAATAAGCAATGCAAAGAGATAGAGCGCATTACTGTTAAAGGGCAATACATCGGAATTGAAGTACCTGAGGTGATAGGTCGTGCCTATTTAGATAGAAACTTTATCGAAGCAACCCCCAAAGGTAATGGTGATATTAATGAATTAATTGCCTTACTGCCGGGCGTGCAATTAAGTGAAGACTACTACTCAATTGATAACCTTGCTGAAATTAGCGCCCCAGAAATAAGTATCTCGGGTGCAAAGCCTTGGCAAACAGGCTTTATGATTGATGGCATGAATTATAACAATCGTCTTGATCCTGCCAGCGCGAGCCGTATTGGGGCCTCTGAAAATGAGGTATCAGGCGGTGTGCAGAGCATGAACATTAACAGTCAAATTGTTGAGTCGATTACTGTTTACGACCATAACATTCCAGCAGACTTTGGTGACTTTTCTGGTGGCGTGGTCGATGCCGAAACGATTTCACCTTTTTCTACAGATACTCGTGTGAGCTTTGGTATTCGTGGTAACCGCAGTGATTGGGGGGAGTACCATATAATCGATAACGATGAACCTGATGACACCGCAGAGGGCAAAGACGACCTTGAGCCACCAATCTATGAAAAAACTAATATCGATTTTTCAATCCAAAAAAAGTTAAATGAACAACATGCTTTACTAATGAGCGTGAGCTATTTAA
Organism: Pseudoalteromonas sp. BZK2; assembly: GCF_014349195.1. Taxonomy (NCBI): domain Bacteria; kingdom Pseudomonadati; phylum Pseudomonadota; class Gammaproteobacteria; order Alteromonadales; family Pseudoalteromonadaceae; genus Pseudoalteromonas; species Pseudoalteromonas sp. BZK2. The sequence continues at coordinate 26,378 of NZ_JACSOG010000009.1, forward strand.
AAAGTGATATTTCGGATATTTCACTCTCGGCACAGAAGGTCGAAAGTAGAGAAAACATCAATGCCTTACTGAAATACAGCTATCGCGATGGCTGGGTTGATTCACTCGATTTAAGCGTTATGTATGCCCCTTATACTTCAGATTCATACTTGAAAGACGTGCTTAATAGTGACTACCAAGTCGAAGGAGGAAGCTTTGGTTTTACGGCTAATTTAGGTGAAGAAACACGCTTTGGTCACTTCAGCAGTAAGTTTAATATGAGCCAAAGTGATAATAATCGCACAGGGCCTGCGCATTTTTATACTTGGCTTCAAGCAAAAGGCAAAGAGTGGGGTCAATTAGCCGATCAAAGCGTCGACTCAATTCCTGTTTCAGAGTACGGCGGCTATGGCAACCTTGATAACACGCAAACCACCTTTAATTGGCGAAACACCCTAACACTTGAGCGTAAAAAGTGGGGCAATACCGAACATGCAATTCGCGTGGGTGCTGAACTCAACCATCAAAATTATGAGCGAACTCGCCAACAAAACTATTATAAGTATGACTCACCAATTCAATACTCATCAACTAACGCACAACTAAACTGTAGTGGCTATACTCTTGATTGTGTTGAACAAAGTTTTTATGTTGATTTAGATACCCTTGCCGAGCAATTAGGCGGCAGTATCGATTTTAATAATCCAGAGCACTTACTTGCTTACTCGAATAACGTAGCGACAACTGCTCAGTATTTTAACTCTCGTCTTGTCACACCCAGTGAATATATCGATGTAAGCTTAAATAAAGCAGCACTGTATGCAACCGATGTCATCACTTGGAAGCAGTTTGATTTTCACTTTGGTGTTAGATACGACTACGATGATTTTTTCAAAAATCACAATATCGCGCCACGCTTCTCAATGGGTTATGACGTATTTAACGATGGTAATACACTACTGACTGCGGGTTTGAACCGTTATTACGATGCAGGCCTACTCGGTTATAAAATTAAAGAGCAACAAAAGTTCGCTTATCGTGAGTACCGCCCTATTCAAAGTGGCTACTTACAAGCTTGGCTTCCTTCTTCTTACACAGGTAACTTTCGTTATATTTATGACGATGTGAAAAGCCCCTACGATGATGAAATTGCCTTAGGTCTTCGCCATGCTACCGAGAGTTTCGGTAACTTTGCAGTGAAATACGTACATCGCGACAAAAAAGACCAGTTATCCAGAAATGAAGAAACCAACCTAAAAAACGACGGTTATCAGTATATTACTATTTATAATAATGGTACTGGCGAAAGCGAGCGATACTCGCTGTCTTGGGATGCAAAATTTGGCGACCATTCAATATGGGCCAATGCATCTTATAGCCAAAATAGTGAAAGCAATAGTGACTACACTGCAACACCCGACAACACCCCTATTGAGTCGCTGGTTTACTATGAGGGTGAGCTGATGAGCTTATCTGAGTTAGATACCCTTAAAGCGAATTTTGGTCGCCCAGTAACTGCTAACTTTGGTTGGAATACAGATTGGACTGATACGTTTTCAACAGGTTTAACAGCAACCTACAGCGGCAGTTACACAACTGCAATTAAGTCTAGTAGCGATCAACTAATTGGTATTGGTAGTGAGTGTACTACGTGTGAAGCAGTTGAAATATTTGTGCCAAAGTACGAAGCACATACCTTTGACGCTCGCATTATGTTTGCCTTAAGTAGCCGTTGGGAGTATCAAGTTAGTCAATCTCAATCTCTTGAAGTTCGCCTTGATATCAGCAACTTATTTAATGCCAGAAGTCACGCTATTACAGAAGGAAATTCAGGTATTGAACCAGGTAGAATGTTTTGGTTAGGGGTATCTTATAACTATGAATAAATGGTTATTTCTCTTAACTTGCGGCATTTTTACAACGAGCGCCTTCACACAAGAGCAATCATTACGCAAGTTATACGCAAAGCCACAGCATGAGTGGCCTGCGATTATTAGCAGTAAAGATGTGCCAGCGGCCCCGCTCAAACCTTTAAAAGCTAAACCGTTTAATCAAAGTGATGAGATCATCACATTAGGCGAAAAGCTATTTAACGATACCCGTTTGTCACGAGATAACACGGTAAGCTGCGCAAGCTGTCATGAGTCTCGTTTAGCATTCTCAGATAGGCGAAAACTAGCTGTCGGCATTGATGGCCAAGTGGGCACCCGAAATACCCAAGCCATTATTGGTGTTGACCATTGGCAAAGTTTCTTTTGGGATGGCAGGGCTAAAACTGCGACAGAGCAGGCATTAATGCCGATTGAAAACCCGATAGAAATGGGCACTTCTGTTGATCTTGTGCTTAACAAAGTAAACAGTGCTGAGGACTATAAAAGTCCAATATTCAATGCCTTTGGCAAAGAAGCACTAAACAAAGAACTATTGGCTCTTGCGCTTGTTGCCTTTGAACGTACCTTTGATATTCCAGAATCATTATTCACACGCTTTATCGATAAAGCGCAAACGAGTCCTAGTGAAGCGGTTGCACTTTTAAACGATCAACAACTTGAAGGCTTGCATCTTTTTAGAACCAAAGCAAGGTGTATGACTTGCCATGAAGGTGCTTTACTCAGCGACAATGAATTTCATATTACGGGGCTGCATTTTTATGGTCGAAAACTTCAAGATTTAGGACGTTTTGATGCCACCCAAGACCCAGCTGATATAGGCAAGTTTAGAACCCCTTCTCTTTTAGCGTTACAACAAAGTACGCCTTGGATGCACCATGGTGGCTTTCAAAGTTTGCTGGGGATAGTCAACTTTTATAATGCAGGTGGAGCAAGGCCAAAACCGAGCAAAAAATTTAAAGATGATCCAAACTACCCACAAACAACAGAGTTACTGCATAAGTTAGCACTTAGTAAAGATGAAAAAAATGCGCTTATCGCATTTTTAGAAACCCTTTAACTGCACGCTCGCTCTTAGCGATAAGAGCGGGCTTTCTTACCCTTTCAATTGACTTGGCGTAAGCCCGGTCCAGCGTTTAAACGCTCGTCTGAAATTAGCAATATCATAAAATGATAAGCGCATGGCAACTTGCTCATTGCATTGCTCGCGCATGGCAAGTAGGTAAATCGCTTTGCGCTTACTTTGCTCATCATACAAGGTAGAAAAACGTACGCCATGAGCTTTTAATTTACGCTTGAAGGTTGCAGGGCTCATGGCAAATTGGCTGGCGACTTGGTCTAAATTTAACGCCGGATTTTGATAAATTAATCGACTTACGGCTTCCACAAACGTGCTATTTGCAGAATTTAATGCCGCTAGCTGCGAGTTAATTTGTGAGAACCTAAAACTACTAAACGCGGGGTTAGTAAGCCTAAGCGCGTGTTTATTCAATACCCAACGGGTTATAGGCTTTTCAAAAGCGACTTTAAGGCCTAAATGCTGCTCGTATTCTTGGCTATGTCTGGCGCGTTTACAGGCAAACTCAAACTGACAAGGGACTCGCTCACCCGCCACTTTTTTAAGAACTTGGTAAAACGCGGCGCTGTAAATTTCCATAACATACTGGCTTATTTCATCATCCAAGCCCACTGCATTTTGCAGCACAATGTAATACTGCTCGTTATGTACATAACTATAACTAAATAACAAAGGGGCTAGTTGCATGCGCAAATTGTGTAACTGCTTTAAAGCTTGGCCAATGTGCGCTGCATGTAACACGCCTTGGGCGGCAACAGAGGTATCGTTTGCTAGTTGACTGCCTAATAAAAAGCCGCTGTCGGCAGATTTCATCAACTGCTTAAACTGCGTCAATAAGCGTACTTGCTGCGAAATACTAAACTGATGCTGCACACTCATTAAGTCTTGCTCAAACACCCCAGTGCCTCTGAGTAGCTTATGCAGTGCAATGCCGCGACTTAAGGCCAGCTCCACCAGCGTGGTGATCAGCCCCTGTGCGGTGAGGTATTTGTCATCTTGATTAAGATACGGCTTCACAGTGGCTGACTCTTTGTTGTTTTTGTTGTTGTAACTTAGCGTGTAAACGCGAGCTTAAACTTTGTGGTGTATCGCCTTGCATACTTCCTACTAAGGCCGCTGTTACATCTTGAAACTTAGCGTGTTTTTCGCCTTCGACCTTAAATGCACAATGGCTCAGCGCCGAAGTAATTTGCGCCACCAGCTCTTTCGCTTGTGCTGCACTGGTATTTGGCATTAGCACCATAAAGCAGTCTCCTGCATAGCGGCACACCACATCGCTAAGGCGACAATTCATCAATAAAAGCTCGCTCACTTCACGGAGTAAGCGGTCGCCTTCGATAAAACCAAATTCAGCGTTAAAATCAGCAAAACCACGAATATCAATAGCGGCCAGTTGCAATGGCTGCGGCTCACTTAATTGCTCTTTTAGCACTGCTTGTAAGTAATTAGCCTTGTAAAGCCCGGTTATTGAGCACACTAATTCATGCTCCCGATGCTGTGCTTCACGGCGTTTTAGTTGCCTATTCAGTACGTATTGCTCTTGATGCCATTGATACAGCCCAAGGCTTGTGAAAATCATGCCTATCGGCGCAGGCAATGATTCAATCCAAGTAAGCCACGTATTGGCTGGTTGATGTAACCACTCATCAAATAAATCAAGGGAAGCTGAAAACATAAAAAGCCCAAGCCCTAGCACTAAAAAGCTGGTGACTTTGCCGGGCGGCCTCGAAATAAGCAGTGCAGCTATCCAAGTCAGGGTCATCAGTACAATGCCCCCCTCGCCTAAAATATCTAACCATGCGATATCAGCAAGAGGCTTTAATTCTCCTGCTTGCGCGCTTAGCAAAAACGCAATTACAAACAGAGCAATAACGGCATTGGTTAAAAACCGATGATGAGTAAAAGGGTTATATCGCATTCTCAGTACCTAACAATAATTCACGCTGCCATGCTAACTCGTTAGCGTTTAAAGCAGCAGGGTCATATTAGCTCAATGATGTGACAGCAAAGCGACAGTCAAACCTTGTTAAACCCCTTAAGCACTGTATTTACCTTAAAAATATGGGGTTATTGCAGCTCAAAAGTACTTTTAAAGCCCGCTAATCACTTGTTTTTACAGGCTGTTAGCGATTTTCTGTCACATTAGCGTCATTTAAGCTGCGTACTTTGCTCATCAAACCAAGGACAACCAGGAGCAACCCCATGAAACAATTTAAAACGAAGGCGTTAGTAAGCGCCCTCGCCTTATGCCAATTTGCTGCTTACGCACAAGACGAACAAAGCAGCGATGAGAAAAAAGTAAAAGTCTCTGAAGAGCTTGTTGTATATGGCGAAATCGGCTATCGCAACCGCTCACAAGAGCTGGCACCGACGCTTGAATACTCACAAGAATACTTTCAACGTTTTGAACCGCTGACTGCCGGTGATGCATTAAAACGTGTACCGAGTGTGACGTTTTTATCGGATGTTTTAGAGTCTGATGGCGCACGTATGCGTGGCTTAAGCCCAGCTTACACAAAGGTGCTTATCAACGGTGAAGAAGTACCTGGTGCAGGTGCTGACCGCTCATTCTTTGTTGACCGTATTCCTGCCGAGCTAATTGAGCGTGTAGAAATTATTCGTGCTTCAAGTGCAAACCGCTCTGCCGATGCCATTGCCGGCACGCTAAACATTGTATTGCGTGACGGTTACAGCCTAGATGGTGGTTACTTGCGTGCAGGTGGCCTGCGTTATGACGATGGCGAATTAAAAGAAAGCTTTGCTGGTGTTTACGGCACTGAGTTTGCTGGCGGCCGTTTACTACTTGGTGCGAACTTACAAGGTCGTTATAACCCAAAACAAAAATCAAGCCTACGCTATGGCGACAGCCCAGAGAATAACGCCAATTACAAAACCGAAGAATTCGATAACCGTGAAGACCAAACAGACACGCGCGATGGTGACGACACCTCGCTAAACGCCAGCTACGAAATAGCTTTTGATGACGGCAGCAAGTTCGATATCAGCGCGATTTGGGTTGATACCGACCGTACTGAAGATGAGCGTTCATTCGAATATGACGATCCAACAGCAATCAATAACTCAATTGTTGAAGGCGGTAACCTTGAGACCGACAACGCCAATGTATCTTTCATCGATCAAACCAACTACAACATCAACTCGGGTTATGAGTTACCCCTTTTTGGTGGCACCAGTAAATTTAAGCTTGGTTTTGCAAGCTTTGAAGAGTCTGTTTACGAGCAAGAAGTAGAAATCGATACCTCTGAGCTACCTATGGTGTTTGAGGAAGAAGAAGAAACCGTAGACCTGGATGACAAAGAATGGTCATTACAATGGCAACATAGCTTATTTGCAGGCGAGAACAAAACGATTCAATTCGGTGCCTTTGTACAAGGTAAAGAGCGCGATACTGCTGTTTATCAAGCCGAAGGTGAAAGCGAACAAAGCTTTACTAGCTGGGATCAGTTCAACAAAACACCACTGTCACTGGCAGGCTTTAATAACGAGTTTGAAGCAGCCGCTGGTGGTGTCAATAAACTCGAGGAAGACCGCCTAGATGTATTTGCATTAGTTAAGCACGAAGACCAAGACTTCTCATGGGAGCTGGGTGTGCGCTACGAAACAACTGATTCAACCATTACTGACAAAGTAGAAGGTGTAAGCGCTAAAAACGATTATGACTTCTTCTTACCATCGGCACATTTACGCTATAACGTCTCTGAAAACGGCCGTGTTAGTGCATCGGTTGCACGTAGCTTACGTCGTCCTGACTTTGATTACATCACCCCTGCTCTACTTGAAAAAGAGCTAGGCGATAACGACTTTTTAGGTAACCCAGACCTACAACCAGAATCATCGTGGGGTATGGACTTAGGCTATGAATATCGCTTAGGTAAAAGCGGCGTCGTGGGTATTAATGTGTTCTATCGCGATGTCACTGACCTTATCGAAATAGCCAATACAGGCCAACAAGGCTCAGAAGGTGATGGTACTTACATTTTGCAACCGCGTAACACCGGTGATGGCAACGTAAAAGGTATCGAGCTTGATTTATCAACGCCGCTAAGCGCTATTAGCATGCCAAACACAGGGGTATTCTTTAACTACTCATGGCTTGATTCAGAAGTAGATGACACTTTCGGTAGCCGTAAATTCAACGACCAATCAGACTACGTGTTTAACGTTGGTTTTATTCAAGACCTACCTGATTTAGGCGCTTCGTTCGGTGCAACGTACCGTAAACAAGGTGATGCTTATGGTCGTATCGTGGGTGAAGAAGTAACCACACACTACGGCGCAGACCTAGAAGTATTCGTAGAAAAACGCTGGCAAGACGTCACGCTTCGTTTAGTGGGCTCAAACCTACTTGATGCAAGCAAAGACGAAACCTTTAACAAGTTCGACACGGTTGATGACCAAATCAACCGCGACTTTGACGAGTATGAACTGGAGTCTGAAGAAGCAGGCCCTGTTATTCAGTTAATGCTGCGCTACGCGTTTTAATACACATAATAGTTATTAAGGCAGCGCATTGCTGCCTTGTTGTATATTTGGGGATCCCATGAATTTTAAAAAACTACTTAATCTTGTTGCCAGTGCAGTGATGCTAAGCACCCTAGCAGCGTGTAGCCAAACAACGGCAACTGAGGCACCAAGTAAAAACCAATTAACAGCCTTTGGCACAACTGAAAATATGCAAGGCTCACAAGCAGCAGCCCTTGCTGATGACGCTTGGCTATTAAGCTCACAAAGCCAAGGCCTACAACTTATTGATGTCACTGGTAAACAGCACGCATTACAAAAAGGTAACTTCGAAGCGCTATCTGTTAAGGCGATCGACAAAAACAGTTACCTTGTTGCCAGCATCGACAACGAAGCCGACCAAGCGGTGATTTTTAGCTTACAAAAAGCAGCTAAATGGCAACTAACTGAAATTAGCCGTATCAGCCCACCAAAAGCAAAACCTGAGGCGGTGTGCTTATTTGCCAACCTGACCACTCAAGCCGTGTCAGCATTTGTGGCAGACGCTCGTGGTCTTATCCGCGAATCACTGGTGTTTGATATGGCAAGCAAGCGCGCGTTAAACCTTGAATTACGTGAGTTTGCCGGTGTAAGTGAAACATCAGGCTGCGCGGTTGATGATAACAGTAAAACTCTTTATTTAAGTGAAGGCGAGCTAGGCATTTGGCAAATTAACGCCGACGCTGAATCGCGCGCCGATAAAAAGCCCCTTGCTATGATGTCGCCATTTGGCAGCTTAGCGCCTGAAGTTGGCGGCTTAAGCACAACAGAAGATGGCAGCTTATGGTTTACCACCTCTGAAGATAACCAATTACATCGCTACGAAAGCAGTACTAAACGTTTTAGCAGCTGGCAATTTGCTGGTGAACTGGCGATTGAATCTGCCGCAGTGCGCTTTAACAATAATCAAGCTGATATTGTGCTATACGATGATGAATCAGGTCATTATGTAAAAGGTCAAATAGATGGGCAGGCTAAACAACATAATAGCGCTAAAACAGCGGCTGTTACTTACATCAATGCACAAGCGCAAACCGATGCTGTTCGTGCTTTTGGTGATGCCGCCGATGACCCTGCTATTTGGGTAAACCCTAAAAATGCAGCAAAAAGCCTGATCTTAGGTACCGATAAACGCCGCGGTTTAATGGTGTATGACCTTGCAGGCAAAGAGCTACAAGCGCTAGAAACAGGCCGTTTAAATAATGTTGATGTGCGCCAACATGCCAGTATCAACAACGCAACGAATACCTGGATTGCAGGTAGTAACCGTACTCATAACAGCATCAGTGTTTACAGCGTCGATACTCACAATCAGGTGCAACATTTTGCTGAGCTGCCAACGACTCTAAACGAAATTTACGGTATGTGTATGTACTCATCAAACACAGGCAACTATGTGTTTATGAATGACAAATCAGGCCTGTTTCAGCAATACAAACTAACAGGTGATAATGAGAGCGTATCAGCACAACTAGTGCGCGAGTTTAGTGTTCCAAGCCAACCAGAAGGTTGCAGTGCTGATGATAAAACCGCACAGCTATTTTTAGGTGAAGAAGACGAAGGTATTTGGTTTATTGGCGCTGAGCCAACAGCAGGAAATAAACCTGTAATGCTACAAACCGTGAACGATATGCTGGTTGATGATGTAGAAGGCATGGAAATCTACCACGCAAAAGATGCTCGATATTTAGTGGTTTCTAGCCAAGGTGATTACAGCTATGTGCTTTATAAAATTATTGATGGCAATACCCCAAGCCTTGAGTTTGCGGGTAAGTTTGCAATCAGTAATAACCTAGAGTTAGCAATAGATGGCGTATCAGAAACCGATGGCCTAACGGTCACACCGGCTGCACTACCGGGCTACCCTGAAGGGGTGCTAATTGTGCAAGATGGTTACAACCGTATGCCACAGGCACCGCAAAACTTTAAGATTATTGACTGGCGCGAGGTAAAAAAAGCTATTCAATAAGTTACTCTGTAGGGTGCTCGGTTTATCTGGGCACCTTTTTATCTGAACATGTTTAATCAGTAAAATAGATAACTAAAACACCCAACTATTGCACCGTAAATTAGCATAGGCAAAAAGGTTTTCTTAAGCACGGGCCCTTCTTGATTATTCACTCCAACAATACTGGCTACAGCAATAATATTGCTAATGCAGATCATATTCCCCATCGCCGCCCCCGTTGATTGCAACGCAAGCACTAAGGTTTCTGACAAGCCCACTTGCTGTGCAATACCATATTGAATACCGCCAAAGGTAAGATTAGATACGGTTGCAGAGCCTGAAAAGAAAGTGCCGAGTGCCCCCAAGTACGAGGCAAATAACACCCAGTGCTCCCCGCTTAAATCAGCAAAGGTGCTCGCCATATAAAATATGGGCGCATTATGGCCGCCTTGCATTAAAACATTCACCATCACCAGCGCCCCGATCAAAGCAATACATGGCATAGCTATACGGCCTAAGGTGTCGGAGCACATTTGCTTTACTTGTGGCTTGCTCATTTTAAGTAACGGCACGCAGATCAGCACCACCAATACAAACGGGATCAAGGCTGGTACAAACAAGGTTTTATACGACCACCCCACTGAGGTGCCAAATATCTCATGTAAAGATAAGATCAGCGCTTTGCTTAATTCAAATTGTGCAAAGCCCAAATGAATACTCAGCCAGAGCGTTTCGTCGTTAAGCAATGCTTTAATGCCCAACTGATGAATACGGGTTATCACCAGCACAACAATCAAAAGTAATAACGGGAATAATGCTAAAAATAGCGCTTTGGGTGTGAGCTCAGCTTTGCCTTTCGTGCTTTGTGCATTTACAGCTGAGTTATCTAAACCCACTCCCCGACTTGCTAAATAGATAGTAACTAATAGCCCCACCGCACCACCAATCAGTGATGGAAACTCATAGTTCCACTGGGCAAACAACCAATAAGGTAAGACACATGAAAACACACTTAAATAAATGAATATGCTATTTTGACGCACCTTTTTTAATGGCAAAACAAGACACAGCGCAATCATAGGAATAACCAAAGCAGCAACAACATGACAAAGCGCCGTCCATCTTGAAATAGCCAGCACTTGCCCATCATCTAATTGTAGCGCTGAAAAGCCAAACCATGTTGGTGTGCCTACTGCACCAAAAGATACGGGAATCGAGTTTAAAATAAGAGTGAAAACAATCACTTTAAAAGGCGAGAAACCAAGCCCGACCAAAATAGGCGCAGCGATGGCCGCAGGCGTGCCAAATCCCGATGCACCTTCGAGCATAAATGCAAATGCCCAGCCGATGATCATCAACTGTGCAACTTGATTACTGCTAATAGATTCGAGCCAATGTTTAATCGTGGTTTCGGCCCCTGATATTGCCAACATGCGGTTAAGTAAAATAGCCCCAGCAATAATCGAAATAGGCGTCATAACAGACAATACACCAGCAAACGAATTAGCAAGCAACAGCCTTAAATCAGCTTGAAAGTAAAACAGTTGCAGTAAAGAGGCGAGTAGCGCTGTTATGGGTAAGGCAATATAAGAGGCGATGGGGCTGCTTTTTACCATCATCCAGATCAGCACCAAAATAGGCAGTGCAGCCACTAGGGTATTCATGGGTCATCCTGTTGTTTTTATTGAGCGCTTTCCTTAATTCAAAGTATAGACAGGATAACCCTAATCAGTATTTTTTATTTGTTAAATGAGTGTATTAAATGAGTGTACTGAGCCACCAAAGTAACAGTACTAACACAGAAATAGCCACTAAGGCTTTGGTTTTGTGCTTTTGAATAATTCGCTCAGCCTGATTACCCGCGAAATAAACAACGGCAGCAAGAGCAAAGTAGCGAATTGAACGCGCAATGACCGTTGCCAGTAAAAATAGAAAAATCGAATACTTAGTAGCCCCAGCGGCAAGCATGGCAATTTGAAATGGGATGGGCACAATACCGAGCGTCAATACAAACCAAAAGCCTTGTGCCTGCATTTTTTGCTTAACTTGCTCGAATTGCTCAGGGTTTGAGAAGGTATTAATCACCCAATCGCCCACTACATCAAATAGATAATAGCCAAGGGCATAGCCAAAAATAGCACCGATTATACAACCTATGGTCGCCATTAAGGCAATTAACCAAAGCTTTTCACGGCGGGCTTGCATTAACGGAATAAGCACAGCTTCAAGAGGAATAGGCACTATGGTTGACTCTAAAAATGATGCCACCGTAATCGATTTAAGCATATGTTTTGAGTCAATAAACTGCCGTGTTTTTTGCTTAAGCTTTTTTGCAATCGCCATTATTCATCCTTAATCGTTTTGTTGCATTTTAGGTTACAACAAAAAGTCTTAACCGTCCCTTACGGTTTATGAACATAGCGACTACGACCCTGATTTTTAGCCAAATAAAGCGCTTGATCAGCACGTTTCAAGGTACTACTAAAGGTCTCAGTAGCACGTTTGATCGCTGAACCAACACTCACGCTGAGCGTTTTACTCGGTGTCACCATCACATTACTGGCAAGGCTCAGCAGTTGCTCGCAGGTAGCATGTAATTCATCTGCATCATCTGTGGCAACATACATTGCAAACTCCTCACCACCAATTCGCGCAAATAGAACGTCTTCTCCTAATGCTTGGTGACACTGATAAACAAAGTCTATCAATACCTGATCGCCTACATCATGGCCATATTCATCATTAATCGCCTTAAAATGATCAATATCGGCGATCACTAAACTATGTGGTTTACTTTGGTTTTGCTGCACATAATGGTAAAAATAACGACGATTGTACGCCTTTGTTAATACATCGGTTTTTAGCTCTTCTTCGAGCTGCTCTCGGGTTTTAGCTAAATCAGTAAGCGCTAAATAAAGACCAAACCCAGTGATAAGCATCCCTAAGGTGCGGGTAATATCTTCGATATAAATGCCGACCCAGATTGGTTGGAACACCAGCTCATCTAAAAAATCAAATGTAAGTCCGACGCTCCAAAGGAAGATACCCACACTTAAAAATAAGTAACTGCGCTTAGCAACCACCGAAGTTTGCACAAACGCAAAAATACAAATCAAAATGAGCAAATTAATAGCATCACTGAGCACACCATTTAAGTAAACATCACTTTCAAGCCGATTAAAGTTATACAAATAAGTCACGACTATCATCAATAAAACGACAACAAAAAAGCTAATAAAGAATTGCTTTACTACAAGAGGTACTGAATTTAACTCAGCCTTTACTTCTGGAGGGGGTGCTTGCTTATTCATAATTAATCACGACAACTTGCTGCAATGAATTAAACATTAGCAAAGCAAATTTAAAAGTGCATGATAAAGCCACTATAAAGGGGAAAAACCAGCGTTTTTACTGGAGTAAATATTCTAAATATAAGCCGTTTTAGTCAGTAAAAAAGTCTAAGTTCATGCCATTTGCCACTAACGGTCGCAATTTTATCGTTATTTTTTTATTATCCCAGCCAGTTTTAATGACATTACACAAATCTATGAGCAACGCGCGATTCATCCCTTTTCGAAAACACGACATCATAAATCTTTGCCAAGCTTACTTGGGTGAGCCGCAATCAGCTTCGTTTATGGAGTTTGCTACTCTTTTACAAAGCGTGACTCATTATCAATATCACGAGCTGCTGGAGTCTTTAAAAAACAACTATGCGCCATTTGACCCAAATAGCGACACCCGCACGCTAACACCGATTACCAACGAGCAACGTGCCAGCTACCAATCTGCCTTTGCAAAAGAGTTTGCCAAAGTACTCAATGCTGCCAATTTTGAAACCATTACCAATCAAGACTTACAAGATGCACTGAATGAAGAGTCTTTATTTAAAGTACGTTTAGCCGTTGAGTTTGATGACTTTGCAGAAGTGGTCTTTTACCGTCGCGGCGAATCGCAAAAAACCGAGACGCTACGCAGTTTTTGGGGGCTTAAGAAAAAGCAGATTCAGTTTACTAACTATGACCGCGTTGCCATATTCATCCGCTTTAAAGACGAGCAGTACTTTTTAGAAAAAGGCAAAATGCCGGTAGGCTTTGAGCCAAACTCAACCATCGTCAAATTATTCCAGAATGTGCCAAAAGCCGATTTAGAAATGCTGTTTCCGAATAGCGAAGTAAAAATGCGTCCAATAGATAAACTGATTATTGGTTCATCAGCACTGATTGGTGGAGCTGTGGTGTTGGTAACAAAATTAGGTGCGTCAATTTTACTCCTGATTGCTATGATTGCCTTTTGGGGTGGTTGGCGCAGTGAAGAAGTGCATATGAGTCAGCAACACTTTATTACCTTTGCAATCGGCATGGGGGTATTTGGCAGCTTTATTTTTAAAGAATGGAGCAAGTTTAAAAACCGTAAAATTCGTTTTATGAAAGCATTAGCCGACAACTTGTATTTTAAAAACCTCGATAACAACGCCGGGGTTTTTCATACCCTAGTCGATGCAGCTGAAGAAGAAGATGTTAAAGAAGCGCTACTTGCCTACACCTTTTTACTAAAAAGCGAATCAGCGATGACTGCAGAGCAATTAGATAGTCAAATTGAACAGTGGTTTAACGCGCAGCATCATTGCCAGCTCGACTTTGAAATTGATGATGCTTTAGACAAACTCGTCAAGCTTGAGCTGGTTCATCAACAAAATAACGTTTATACAGCCGTTGATTTAGATAAGGCCAAACAGCGCTTAGATAGTCGTTGGGATGACTATTTTAAGTTTGCCTAAGCCTTTAAAATCAGGTACTAGCAAGTACACATTAACTTCGAGTCAATTCAACTGGGGTAAATGCAACTTTATCTCAATGTGCTTGCGCAGCGAATGCTCTGCTTTTAGGATAAAATTTTACGGCTAAAAAAAGACCATTCCATGCAATTAAAAAAAACAATTCTTATTGGAGCAAGTTTGCTGTGCGCAGCAACGACGGCTCAAGTATATGCTAACGACAAGTTTGTCTCTGAAGATATTTTTCAACTTGAATACGCAGGCGACCCACAAATAAGCCCTGACGGTAAAAAAATCGTTTATGTGCGCAGCGGCTACGACATCATGAAAGATGGTAACAAGCGTAGCTTTTGGCTGTACGATATAAAGTCAGGTCAACACACGCCGCTGTTTTCTGATGAGCATAACTACAGCCAACCCACTTGGTCTCCAGATAGCAAGAAAATTGCTTTTACCAGCAACTCAAGCGGTTCGAATCAACTTCACGTTTATTGGTTAGCGCAAGATAAACAAGCATTATTAACGCAACTACCAAAATCAGTACGTAACTTAACGTGGTCAAATGATTCTGCACAAATTGCCTTCACCATGAGCATTCCTGAAGGTAAATCTGCGTTCGCTAAATCGGTAAAACTGCCGAAAAAACCAAAAGGCGCTGAGTGGTCAAAACCAGTGAGAGTGTTTGAAAAAGCACGCTATCAAGCTGATGGCGCTGGCTTTTTAGAGCCTTCATATCGTCACGTTTTTGTTATTCCGGTTTCGGGTGGCACACCACGCCAATTAACATCGGGTGATTATCAGCACTATGGCCCACTTGCTTGGGATCCAAGTAACACAAAACTAGCTTTTTCTGCTGATCGCAATGATGAGTGGGAATATCGCACAACTGAGTCAGACCTCTATGAAATCAATGTAAAATCAGGCGAGCTTACGCAACTAACTGATTTACCAGGCCGTGAGAGTAACCCGCGTTACGCTGAAGACGGTGATGAACTAGCCTTTGTTGCGCGTGACAACGCCCCTGTGCCTTACATTAACTCAACACTATCTATGCTCGATTTAGACGATAAATCAATCAAGCATATTACTGAAAAATTAGACCGTTCAGTGGCTGATTATAAGTGGTCAGGCGACGGCGACTTTGTTATTCAGTACGATGATTTTGGTAAGCGTAAGCTTGCTAAAGTAAACAGCCGCGGTAAGGTCACTGACTTAACGGATACGGTATCAGGCACTTCAATTGGTCGTCCGTATATCAGTGGTAGTTTCAGCATGGCCAATAATGGCGCTATTGCGTACACCACAGGCAGCGAGTACCGTCCAGCTGATTTAGGCTACCTATACAAGGGTAAAAGTAAAACGCTAACTTCATTAAATGAAGATGTGTTAGGCCATAAAAAGCTTGGTAAAGTGCACGAACTAAATGTTAAGTCACAGTTCGATGGCCAAGCTATTCAAGGTTGGTACATTACGCCACCTGATTTTGATGAAAACAAACAATACCCATTAATGGTTGAAATTCACGGTGGCCCACACCTAGCCTATGGCCCAAGCTTTACTGCTGAATTACAACGTTATGCCGCTGAAGGTTATGTGGTTGTGTATGTGAATTACCGTGGTTCAACAAGTTACGGTAAAGACTTTGCACTACTGCTAGATGGTAAATACAGTTCAGAAGAAGACTTTGCTGACCACAACTCAGCAGTTGATGCCATGATTGCTAAAGGCTTTATCGACAAAGATAACCTATTTATTGCGGGTGGTTCAGCAGGTGGTATTGCAACGGCTTATGCGGTTGGTTTAACAAACCGCTTCAACGCTGCGGCAATTACCAAGCCTGTGATCAACTGGTTAAGTAAAACGCTTTCAGCTGACAGCTATATTGGTCAAATTCGTAACCAGTTCCCTGGCATGCCTTGGGATAATGTTGAGCACTACTGGAAACGTTCGCCGCTTTCATTAGTGGGTAACGTCACCACACCATCATTGATCATGACAGGTGAAGAAGACCGCCGCACGCCAATTTCAGAATCAGAGCAATTCTATCAAGCATTAAAACTGCAAAAGGTAGATACCGTGCTTATTCGTGTACCGGGCTCACCCCATGGTATTGCGGGTCGTCCATCACGTATGATTTCGAAAATTGAATACACGCTTGCGTGGTTCAAACAATATCAGAAGTAATGAATTAAGCAGGAGTGAGATGCTCACTCCTCTTAAAAATAATGATGACTAAGCGCAAGTTGAGCAGAACCTATCGACTGCGCTTTTTCCCCGCACACGCCTAAACCCACTTCACAGCTACGTAGTCCACGACTATCTAAACGTGCAAATGCGGCAATTGATAACTGCTTGAGCTGTTCAAGTGCTTTACTCGGTAACGGCGAATCAATAATCACAGCTTGCATATCTAATAAACTTAAACTGTTATGCATGGCAATACTGATAGCCTCAGCGGCTTTTTCAAGCCAAGGCTGAACAAGTCGTTTATGATCTGAAAACTGACTGTCTGTTAGCTCATACACTGAAATACCCAACTGCAGCTTATCAAACTCGCTTTGCAGTGAAAGTAATGAACATTGGCTAAGTAACTGTTCACGATCAGTGTTTAGCATTGAGCCTATAGCACCGGCATTACCACTTTTACCTTCGAGAAGTTGCTGGTTAATCACCACAGCCCCACCTAAAAAAGCCCCCAAATAAACATACAAAAAATCGCTGTAGTTATTAGGGTTACCAAGGCTTAGCTCTGCACAGCAGGCAGCGTTATTGTCGTTACTAATATAAACAGGGAGCTGGAACTGGCTTTCTAAGTAACCTTTTAAGTCGAAGTTTTGCCACTGACTAAGTGTATTGGTTGCTGAGCCTGAAGCGGCTTGCCATTGCCAAATATCAAACGGCATAGCGACCCCAAGCCCACACACATGTGAGCGCAGCTCAGGCTCTAATTGACTGATTAGCTTTGGGGTATGTGTTTCTAAAAATGATTTAAGCTCTTCAACCGATGCTTCATGCACCTCAACAGATACAGACGTCCTTTGCGTGCTTTGTAAGTCAACGAGTATCAGGTCAAAGCGTCGTCGCCCGATTTTCAAACCAAAACTAAATGCACCATCTGGGTTGAGCCTAAACGGCACACTTGGCTGCCCTACTCGCCCTTTAACAGGTGCATCACGAAGCAACAGCTTATCTTCTTCAAGCTTATTAATATTCACTGTTGCCGCCTGAGCAGACAAGGCTAACGCTTTTGCTATTTGTGCTTTAGGCATGCTTTGCTGTTGCCTAATTAAACTTAAGATTGCGCGCTCGTTATTGCTTCTTGGTGCTCGCGATAAACTGCTCTTCATAACATCCTTCTTGATACAAGCTTGATAAGCGGCCTATTAGACCTGTTTGCAGTACTATCTACCAGTCAAAATAATAAATCAACTAGGTTGATTTATTATTTATAGTCGTGAATACTGTCGGCCACAACAATATGAACACATTAACCTGGTGAACTATGCAAACACAGTCCGCTATTGTATCGCGCCAAATGCTTTGGCCTTTTATTCTGCTTACGATTTGCTTTGCTGCTTGGGGTACTGCGGCCAATATGACAGACCCATTAGTGAAAGTTTTTAGCAAAACATTTTCTATGAGTGCGTTGCAATCAGCACTGGTGCAGTTTAGTTATTACGGCGCGTATTTTTGCTTAGCTTTACCGGCGGCCATGATCAATAGACGATTTAATTATAAAACAGGGCTGTTAGTGGGTTTAGCCATGGCCGCTTGTGGTGCCTTATTGTTTTACCCTGCTAGTCAAACCATGCTCTATAGCCACTTTTTATTGGCCTTGTTTATTCTTGCTGGTGGTTTGTCTATTTTAGAAACCTCTGCCAATCCCTATGTTATGCAGTTAGGATGCGAGCAAACAGCAACCCGCAGACTTAACCTCGCGCAAGCTTTTAACCCTGTTGGGACTAATATTGGTGTGTTTTTAGCGGCGACGTTAATCTTACCGAACTTAAATCAAGCTGATAGCGCAAGCCGTGCCCTGATGAGTGAAGCGCAATTAAAAACCGTTGTGAGTGCAGAGCTCGATGCTGTGATGGTGCCGTATGTGGGTATGGCCTGTTGCTTAATCTTACTATGGCTATGCATCTTCTTTAGCCGCTCTCCTGCAACAGAAACAAAAGTAACAGCGCAGCCGCGTAAACTTAAAAAGACCTTTCAACATTTGTATCAAAACAAGCATTATCGATTTGGTGTGCTGGCACAATTTTTTAATGTTGGCGCGCAAACCTGTGTATGGACCTACACCATTGGCTACACCATGGAAGCACTTAACACTACAGAAGTTACCGGCGGCCAAGTCTTACAATATTCGATGTTGGTGTTTTTAGTATCTCGTTTCATTATGACATGGCTAATGCGCTTTATTAGCGGCGCTAAATTACTGCGTTTTATGGCTTTAATTGCAGCCGTGCTGTGTTTTATTGTTACCACACAAGTGAATTTAGTGGGCGTAGTCGCACTTGTAGCTATTTCAAGCTGTCTATCTTTGATGTTTCCAACCATCTACGGCACAGCACTTGAAGGCCTTGGCGAAGATGCAAAAGTTGGTGCGGCTGGTTTAGTAATGGCAATTTTAGGGGGCGCATTTTTACCTCTGATCCAAGCCGCAACCATAGATGCTTTTAACACTGCGGTTTCGTTTGTTGTACCACTTGGATGTTTTCTTATCGTATCTCTTTATGGGCACCACAGCATTAGGTCACCACGACACCAGCAATCATAATTTTTGAAGGCATCTTGCAAAGTCAGATGCCTTTTATAATTGTACTTTGTGGTTAGATAATGTGAAAATCACTATCTTTCTAACTACCTATAAGTGAGTATGAAATCACTTAAGCTTTTTATCTTAAATTACACAGCAAAGCTTAAAAACATGAGTAGCTTTGAGCACTTTCGGTTTTTTTTAATAAAGTATATTTGTTTCTTTTTTGGCTGCTTTATCTGTTTCGTCTTACACGAATATTTTCGTGTTCCTATTGTTGTAGCCGCTGCTGCGACAGGCTTAATCGGTACGTTTTTACCTTTTTCAAGAACGTTAAAATCACACCCTTATGCGGCCATTTACGCTGGTAGCTTTGCTGGCATGTGCTCTTCAAGTTTAATAAACAGTTATTGGGAGCTAAGTCTTATTTCATTGATCGGTGCCAGTCTTTATATTTTGACTATGAATCTATTTGCAGGTTTTGGCGGCCGACTTGGTAGTGTGGCTTTTGCCAGTGTGGCGCTTTATATGCTTGCAAAAGGGATTTTTTGATGAATATATTTATTGCGATAACAGCGTTATTAGGTGCTTACTCAACCTACTTTTTAGCACATCATAATCGCTTCGACGGCATTCGCGCATCAGCGGCCACCAGCATTATTGCATTTGCGATTTTGAGTCTATTCCCCGTTGATGTTGAGCTATACAGCGTGGCATTTTTCGGCGGTACTTTCATCGGTATGAGTGCACCAAAACGCTTTGGCATTTTTACATTAGCCATTGCGTCATTACTATTTGCTTTGTTGTTTGAGTACCTCGTGCCGCGCTTACATGGCTATGGCGGTGCATTAGGGTTGAGTGCGTTTTTATCTGTCTGTGTTTGCCACATCGGTATTTTACTCGGTGCGCCACGAAGCAAAAAGAACAACTAATTCCGATTCACCGATTAAAAACCTATACCTTTTTATTAATATTCATTACTATGTTAACAATATGTTTAAAGGTGTAGGTTCTTTATGCTTCTTCGTTCATTGCTGATTGTTATTATCTTCTGCTTTATCAGTAGTGCTACGACGGCGAAAACACTGACCTTTATTGCCGAAGATTTACCCCCATACCATTTTAAAAATCAGCAAGGTAAAGCCGATGGTGCGCTTGTTGAAGTGATAAAGTCTGCCCTAGCGAAAACAAACATCGCTGGCGAATTCGCAATTATGCCAATGGCCCGAGCTTTTCATGAGCTTCAAAATGACCCAAGCATATTGATGATTTCATTGCTAAAAAATGAGTCTCGTGAATATAAATTCCAATGGCTAGCACAAACCTATTTTGCCGATGCTTATTTAGTTGGGCTTGCCAAACAAAACCACGAAATAAAAAGCTTAAAACAAGCAAAGAAATATCGTGTGGCAACAATTCGTGGCTATTCAAGTGAACATTATTTGAAACAAGCCGGCTTTAATGAAAATAAAAATTTGGTGCTGGTCAGTCATTACCATCAACTTTGGCAAATGCTAGAGAAAGGACGAATTGATTTTGTACTAACCAACACGCTTACCTTACAAAACGAACTCGCGTTATCAGGAGTTCTCCCTAATGACATTAATAAGAGCCTCCACTTAGACGACTACCCATCAGGCCTTTATTTAGCCGCGAATCTAAAATTGGACAAGCAACTTGCTATGCAATTGAGTGATGCCATAAAAGCATTGAAACAAAACGGTCAATACCAAGCAATTTTACAAAAATGGCATCTGCCTTTACCTAGATTATAATGAAAAACACGCAATCACCTTACAAAGGCTTAGCTTTAGCTATTTTGCTTAGCTGCTTATCGCTAAATACCCTTGCTATTACCCCTGAACAAGCTTTAGAAAAGCTTAACGAAGCACAATTGTTACGTAACAGTAATCCAAACCAAGCCACTAAAATATTTGAGCAATTAACTAACGACTCGACCCTTTCCAATGAACCTAACATCATACAAGAGGCATTCGAATCGCTGGCATTTATGAATATGGGCAGTGGCGATTATGACCAAGCTCTTAGCTATGCAGAGCAGCTGCTTAATTACGGGGAAAAGCACAATAACCAGTCAGTAACAGTACGAGCAATGCTTATTCAAGGTTACGCACAAGGCAGAAAAAGTAACTTTCTTAAGGCAGAGCAACACTACCGCGATGCATTATCCATTGCCAAACAGATAAATAACTCAGTGCTGATTGCCCAGTCCTATGAGCGATTAGCAGCCATTTTACGCTGGCAAGATAAGTACATAGCTGCCCTCAATGAAGCACAAAAAGCAGTCAATATTTTACAAGAGTTTGATGACGATAAATCTTATGCCTCTGCATTGCAGAACTTAGGTATTATTGAAGCAATTATTGGTGACCACCACGACGCACTAGCCAATCTTACTTTGTCGTTTTCTTTACATCAAAAACTTGACGATAAAAAAGGCATTGCTGATGCACTTTATGAAATTGGCGAAGTTTATCGACGTATGGGTGACAGTGCCCAATCGTTAAAGCACTTTAAAATGTCGCACGTTCTGGATTTAGAAATTGGCTCTAAAGTCGATATCGGTAATAGTGCCATGAAGGTCGGCTATGCAGCGCTAAAACAAGGTGAGCTTACAACAGCCACAGACTATGCAGAAAAGTCGATTAGCTATTATCTACCCTCATCTTCAAACACAGGATTGTGCCGTTCATATAATTTAATGGCGTTAATTGCTCTAAAACAAAATAACATTAGTGAAGCGCAAGCCTATATTGATCGCGCCATGGCAATCGCCACTGACTTTAATTTCCGCTCCCATTTAGTGTCTTTAGCGATCACCCAAACACGTATCTATCAAGCTCTTAATGACCATGCAAAAGCAATTAAAACCGCAGAACAGGCCTTAAACCAGGCTAATGAGTTACAAGATGTCGAAGATCAAATTAGCTTAAATAAATTACTCACTGACTCTTACCTTGCATTACAACTTTATAAACAGGCATTTGAATCGCAAAGCCGCTATCAAACCCTTGAAAATAAAACGGGTAAAAATCAGCACGACTTAACTGTGGCCGCGATGCAAAGCCAAGTCGCCTTTATGCGAAATCAGCAAGAAATAAACCAATTAAGCGCAGATAAACAAATTCAAGCAGCACAACTAAGCGAAAGTGAATGGCAATTTAAAGCCTGGTTACTCGGCCTAAGCTGTGTGATTTTATTGATATCAGGCTTTGGTTACCGCTCATTTAAAAAGCGTAAACTTGCCAGCGAGCGAGCACAA
Source organism: Pseudoalteromonas sp. BZK2 (assembly GCF_014349195.1). Classification (NCBI taxonomy): domain Bacteria; kingdom Pseudomonadati; phylum Pseudomonadota; class Gammaproteobacteria; order Alteromonadales; family Pseudoalteromonadaceae; genus Pseudoalteromonas; species Pseudoalteromonas sp. BZK2. The sequence goes on from NZ_JACSOG010000009.1 coordinate 48,612, forward strand.
CTATTACAAGAAGTCGTTGATAAGAAGAACCGCTTACTAGCCGATGTATCCCATGAAATTCGCACACCACTCACAGCGCTACAATTGCAAGTTGAAGCATTGCAATACAATATCGCAAAAGACGTTGATGCCTCTTACGATGCCATTAATCGAAAGCTAACCGATATCAATGTACTGATCCGTGATATCCACCAACTAGCACAAGCAGACTCAGATAGCCTATACCTGAACCTAAAACCCTATTTACTTGCTGATGTATTATCCGTTTGGCAGCAAGACTTTGCTGCTTTTGTACAAAGCAAAGGCTTTGAATTTACCAGTGACATTCATGTTACTGCTGATTTAAAGGTGACATGGGATATCGATAAAATTAAGCAAGTACTGGCTAACCTTTTATCAAACAGTACCTTTTATACTGATAAACCGGGCAAAATTAGATTTATAGCGACAGCCTCAGCGCAGAGTATTACTTTTAGCATTGAAGATACCCCACCCGGCGTGACCAACAATCAGTTAGTTGAAATATTCGAACGTTTATACCGCGTTGATAAATCGCGTAGCCGCCAAACGGGTGGCTCAGGCCTTGGACTTGCGATTTGTAAAAGCCTAATAGAAACGCACAAAGGTACTATCAAGGCTGAGCACAGTGAGTTAGGTGGCGTTAAGATCATTATTTGCTTACCGCTTATTAGTGAACAACAGGTTTAATTAGCATCTCGATTCCCTGAAATCGCCCCAAATCCGGGCGATTTAACGACATTTAGTCCCATTAATGCCGACCAAGGTCGCATATTATTTAATCAAAAACCGCCCTATATTTTTTAGTACGTTGTACAAATCTCTCACTAAAAAGTATAGGAGCCTCACAATGGCGGGCGAATATCAACAACAATACCAACAGTTCCAGCGCGATCCGGGTCAGTTTTGGCTTGAGCAAAGTAAACGAATTCCTTGGTTTAAAGAGCCAAGTGCCCCTTATCAATATGACGATAATGATTTTTACCATTGGTTTGCCGATGGTCAACTAAACACTTGTTATCTAGCCCTCGACCAACATGTCGAAGCAGGCTATGGCGACCAAACTGCACTAATTTACGACTCCCCTGTTACCAATACTAAACAACAATACACTTATGGCGAGTTACAAACTCAAGTTGCTAAATTTGCAGGACTCATGCAATCCCTTGGCGTAAGCAAAGGTGACCGCGTAGTCATTTATATGCCAATGATCCCACAAGCGGTTATTGGTATGCTAGCGTGTGCTCGCCTTGGTGCCATTCACTCCGTTGTATTTGGTGGTTTTGCACCGCACGAACTCGCGGTGCGTATTGATGATGCAAAGCCTAAGCTTGTGCTTACTGCGTCTTGCGGGGTCGAAATCAATCATGTGATTGAATATAAACCACTGCTTGATGAAGCACTCGAAAACGCCCAGCATACTGTTGAACACTGTATTGTCTTTCAGCGTGAGCAAGCCATTGCCGAGATGCAAGATGGCCGAGACATCGATTGGCAATCAGCCTCTGATGCAGCAAGTTCAGTCGATGCCGTGCCGGTTGCAGGTGACGACCCGCTTTATATTCTTTACACCTCAGGCACCACAGGCACACCTAAAGGGGTGGTTCGAGAAAACGGTGGTCACGCTGTTGCAATGCATTACAGCATGGAGACCGTGTATGGCATGAAACCCGGCGAAGTATTTTGGGCTGCTTCTGATATTGGCTGGGTGGTAGGTCACTCATACATTGTATATGCACCGCTTATTTATCGCTGCGCTACCGTACTTTATGAAGGCAAACCCATAAGAACCCCTGATGCCAGTGCATTTTGGCGTGTTGTTGAAGATTACAAAGTCACCGCCTTATTCAGTGCTCCTACTGCGTTTCGCGCTATTAAAAAAGAAGACCCTACCGCAGAGGGCTTTAAACAATACGATACTTCGAGTTTAAAACGTTTATTCTTGGCCGGTGAACGCTTAGATCCTCCCACGTATGAATGGCTAAAAGACAACACCGGCTTGCCCGTACTTGACCATTGGTGGCAAACAGAAACAGGTTGGGCCATTGCGTGTAATCCAATTGGTATTGAACAGCTTGCCACTAAGGCGGGTAGCTCAACAGTGCCAACACCGGGCTTTGATGTACAAATTCTTGATATGAATGGGCAGCAGTGCTCAGCAAACGAAAATGGTGCGGTGGTAATTAAACTGCCTTTACCTCCTGGCTGCTTACCAACAATTTGGCAAAACAATGAACGCTTTCAAGCGGGTTATTTAAGCGAGTATCCGGGCTACTACCTTTCTGGTGATGGCGGCTATATTGATGACGATGGTTATCTATTTATTATGGGTCGTACCGACGATGTAATTAACGTTGCGGGTCATCGCTTATCAACTGGTGAAATGGAAGAAATTGTTGCAGCCCACCCTGCTGTTGCTGAATGTGCAGTATTTGGCGTTAACGATGCACTCAAAGGGCAATTACCTATGGCGATGATAGTGCTCAAAGACGATTACCTTGGCGATAGCAAAGAAGTCGAGCAACAGCTAGTCCATTCTGTAAGGCATCAAATTGGTGCCATTGCCTGCTTAAAGAATGTTTTGCATGTTGAGCGCCTACCAAAAACCCGTTCAGGAAAAATACTCAGAAAGAACTTACGCCAATTGGTCGATGGTGAAGAACTACAAATTCCATCTACCATTGATGATGCGAGTATATTTGATGAAATCAACCAACAACTTAACAATCGCTGATCTGCGTTTGTAATTTTGTAATGTTACCAAAGGCCTTGTTTAAGGCCTTTATTCGTTTTGGCCTATGGCTTGCAACTTTACTAATAAGTTAGCAAACGAAAAGGTGGTTAACATGGCTATTATTGCAGGTTATTTCCAATTCAATGATTCAGATAAAACTGACTTTAAGTATATAAATCAACTAGCTAATGTATTTAGTAACTATGAAGAAAAACATGTTCGTTTTTTTAATTGCGAGTATGGAGCCATTTTTCAGTATGATTTTGATGCCTATCAGCAGGCGAGCTGGTTGCGAACTGAGTCGCAAATTGCAACACTCATTGGACACCCTCTCATATCAAGCTCTAGAACACAGGACCTAATTACACTTGCGGGCTGCGAGTCTCTCGACTTTTCTTTGCAGCAATGCGAAGGAGTATTTAGCTTTTGTCAATTTGATCTGCAGAGCCAGCGCCTAACATTAGCGACTGATCCACTTGGATTAAAACCTTTTTATACCTTACAAACACAGTATGGTTTACTATTTTCCACTAACCTTAATTTATTCAAGCAGTTGGATATCCAACTACAGAACAATCCGGATGCATTAACTGAGCTTGCCGTGCTTGGTTATCCTCTTTTAGATCATACGCCGTTTAAAGACGTAAAATGCTCATACCCAAGTGAAATGCTATGCTTTAATGCAAAACAGGGTGTAACTAGAAAAAGATATTTTGATTGGGTATCACTTGCAAAACAAAAGCTCGTTGCACCAGATGCAATTGAAGGGATCTCAAAGGCTTTTAAAACTTTAGTTGCAAAGGCAAAACATAAAGATAAAACAATTCTTAGCACTTTATCTGGCGGTTTAGACTCTAGGCTTATTAACAGTGAGTTATTGCGCCAAGGCGTGCAATTGAAGTCGTTTAACTTTTCGCAATCTGATAGCCAAGATCTATTTTGTGCTAAACAATATGCATCACAAAATGCAGTACCATTAGAAGTAATACAAGTTTCAGACACCCAGCGGCTATCAGTCGAACAGCGCCTTGGCAAATATTGGCGTAAAGCGAAACATCAAGATTTCACTAACGTATGCAGACCACAAATAAGCTGGTCAGGAAATGGCGGTAGTGTTGGTGTCGGGCTTATTTATTACGGTGATGAAATTTATGCTGCAGCAAAAGAAAACAACTTAGATAAACTAATCAGTGCTTACCTCAAACAACAATACGCTTTTTTACCTAAGTCAGTTGTTCATAATGCTGAACAATTACAACAAAAACTGATAGCTAACTTAAAAATTAGCTTCGAACCACTCGCTGAATTACCACTTGAAAAAGCATTTCAATTATTCTTGCTGCTTAACGATCAACACCACCATTTGAGTGTTCCTAACGAGCAGGTTTGCGAATTTAAAATGGAGTTTTTCCATCCATTTTATTCGTGGAAGGTCCTACAGTATCCGTTGGGTTTACCGGTGGAGTATGTTCGCAAACACCGTTTTTATCAACGATGGTTAAAAACCGATTACCCACGAGCTTTACTTGCGCCTTGGCAAACTTACCCAGGACACTTGCCTTGCCCAATAACCGTCAAGCATCAAACCCAATGGCAATTGAATAGCGCAAAACTTATGTCGCCCACAGAACTATTAAAGCTATGGTTTAAAATTATGTTTTTTGACCGCCATTTATTGATAAAGCGCTGCCATTTCACTTTACTTTGCATCTTACAGTTAACTCATTTAAAGAATGTTCAGCCTAATTTACGTGTTGCTCAGAAATTCTGCCAATGGTGAATGAAGTTCAGGCCATCATTTTGAATTAACTGCTTTGAAGTAAAAACAGCTTTCTAACAACGAACTTTTCGGGCTAGAATCTATTAAGTATTAATATCATAAGCTGAGATTTTAATGAGAAAATGGACTCTTCCTCTACTGCCCCTAATCGTATTAGCAGGCTGCACCTCGGTTAGCAAAAATGAATGTTTACAAGCTGACTGGTATGGTATTGGTTATAAACATGGTGCAGATGGCACTGAGTATCGCGATGGCATAGATGCACTATCACAATGCAGTGAGTATGGTGTAAATGCTGACATTGCTAAATATAAAGTGGGATACGATCAGGGCCTCGCTACATACTGTGAACCGGAAAATGGCTTTACGTTAGGCATGCAAGGCGCGTCATACAATGGTGTCTGTAATAGCACAGCGTTTCGTAAAGCATGGCAAGAAGGTAACGATAGATATCAAGTGCAACAAAGACTGAGTTATATTGATAATCGCATTGACGATATCGACCGTCGATTAAAAGATATTCGTGGCGAGCTTAACAGTAACCAACTTAATAATACTCAGCAAAAAGAGCTTTATCGAGAACGCAAAGATTTAGAAAACGAGCGTAAAGATTTGCGCAAAGAACGCGCATTACTTCCGCTTTTGAATAAACTGCCTAGTGTTGAAATATCAACCGAGTGGTGAGACTTTTAGAGCCAATTTCATTTCATACATTTGTTTATCTGCGATGGCCAAAAGTTCCTTTGCACTGTGTCCGTGTAAAGGATACATGGCGATACCAAAACTCGCACTTACCGGTTGAACCGTTTCATAATCTTGCGCTACTTTTTTAACCGCCTGCTGACATCGTAGCGCTATATCTTGGCACAAACTAGCCTTTGTTAATGAAGGTAAAACAATAACAAACTCATCACCACCAATGCGCGATAGCACATCTTTATCTCTCATTTGTAAACGCAATTGCTGACTAATGTCCAGTAATAAATTGTCACCCTGTTCATGACCATATGTATCATTAACGAGTTTGAAATTATCAAGATCAAGATAGATCAATGCAAATTGGTTATGCTCTGCTGGCGTTCTTTGTGAGAAAGCACGCAATTGAATATCGAGTCCTCTGCGATTCAATAGCTTAGTAAGTGGATCTTGATTAACTAGCTCATTGAGAAGCTGGCGCTTTTCTACCGCCGAAGAGATATCATCAAATGCACCGATATAATGAGAAACTAAGCCATTTTCATCATACAATGCATCTATGGATAATTGCTCAGGAAACACCTCTCCTGACTTTCGCTTATTCCATACCTCTCCTTGCCAACAGCCTTTATCGAGCAACTCAGTCCACATTTGTTGATAAAACTCATCTGGTTGCTTCTTTGCAGAAAGTATTGAAGGTTTTTTACCTATTACCTCATGCTTCTTAAACCCTGTTATTTGCTCAAAAGCAGGATTTACATCAACAATCACAGACTCAGCGGTGGTGATCAGAATCCCTCGGCTAGTTGTAGAAAAAACAGCCGTTAATAGTTTAATTCTCTCATTACTTTTAACTTCCTCTGTAACATCCTCAGAATAACCATTCCATTCTACACTGCCATCAGCTCGGGCTATCGGAGATGATTTTGCCGAAATCCAGATCTGTCCTTTTTTGGGGTGGTTAACGCGAAACACTTCACACCAATCAGTTAGCTCTGCGCGTGAATGCTCAATACTTCGTACAATACGTTCCAGATCATCTTGATGTATCGCTTGCATAACTCTATCTGCTGATGACTCAATATCTTTGGGAGAGCAGCCATAGATATCAAATACTTTTGATGTAGCAAATGGGAAAAACGCTTCATCTTTATTGTCTATTACATATTGATAAACAAAGCCTGGGAGGTTATCAGTGAACTTTTTTAGTTCTTGATGTAGGAATTCAATTTCGCGTTCTTTTTGCCATTGTTCCGTAATATCAATATGTATTCCAACCATCCATTCTGGATTACCGTTTTTATCCCACGTTTGTACTTGGCCTTTATCAAGCACTTTAACCCAGTGGCCTCGTTTATGTTTCATACGCGCTTCACAGACATATCGCGCTGATTCACCTTCGAAGTGCTCATTTAATAATTGCTCAGATTTCACTAAGTCTTCAGGGTGAGCAAAGGTAAGCCAAGTATCAATTGAAACGGGTTCTAGTTCGCACAGAGAATAGCCAATGATATCTGCCCATTTATCATTAAAAATTGTTTCGCCTGTTTGCACATTCCAGAGCCAAACTCCCACATCACCACTTTCGAGAAGCAACTGTGCAATATCTAGTCCTAGCTGCGACTTTAGTTCATTGTAAGCTTCACTAAATGCCATAATCTGCCTTAATAACTAGCCTAATGATAAACAATTAAGTCTTATTCATTATTTTAGTTAAAAAGGCAAAAAATACTAAAATATAATCAAATAAATATACTCTTACAGATTTATTGCGGATTGGTATTTTTCACCTTGACGGCCAGTCAACCTCATCAACCGAGTCAAAAAGCATTGTGGTCGTTTGCTCGCCATTCCATTTGCGAATGTAACGTGACAACGGATCATAAAGCGCTGTTTGCTTATTGATATGAAAGTGACGCCCACCTCTAGGGTCGACACCGACACCCGCAATATATTGCCAATTGCCCCAATTTGCAGCCACATCATAATCAATAAGTTGCTGTTCGAAGTAAGCTGCACCATAGCGCCAATCAAGAGCTAACTCATTAACCAAACAACTTGCCGCAATCTGCCGCGAGCGGTTAGATATAAAGCCTGTTGTGTTGAGTTCATGCATTATCGCATTTACCAATGGAAATGGAGTGCAGCCATTACACCAAGCAGTGAAACGCTGGCTGTTAAACGTTGTTAGCGGCGCATTTTGCTTTTGACCTTTGAATAAAAAAAGCTTTGCTCCCGCTTGCAGTGCATGCCATTTGAAATATTCGCGCCATAGCAATTCAAACTTTATCCAATAGCTCGACTCATTTGCACCGTTTTGATGCTCATATTTTTCAACTTCGTTATACAGTTGTTTAGCACTAATTGTGCCTCCAGCAAGCCAAACACTAAACTTAGTGCTGTTGCTAAAGCCATCTAACTCATTGCGAGTCTCTTTATAGCTGCTTGGTGCTTTTGAGGAAAAGTACGCACTGCAATGTTGCTGAGCTGCAAATAAACCTCCTTTGAAGCTAGCTGACTGGGTAACTACGTCAGCAATATTGTGTTCAGCACATAACTGTACTGGGTGAGGTAATCGGCTGACCGCAGGTCGCGGTGCAGCTATAAAGGTTGGCTCAGCTTCTACTTTTTTACGAAAGGCGGTAAAATTTTTTGGTAATTCATCAAGCTGAAATGGTAAGTCCGCTGCTTTAAACAAGGTATCTTGCTGATAAGTTTTCACGGCAGCTTGAGGGCATATAGCTTTAATTTTTTCGAGCTGTTTTTGCTCATAAACGCCAACTTGCTCGGTACAAACCAATGTTTCAATATTATATTTTTGCAAACGCTGGCTGATTACATACTCAGGCTCACCTGTGATCACATGAAGTGTTTGGCCAAGATTCTCAACTGCGTTTGCAAATGCAGATAGGCTCTCAAGTAAAAAGTTGTACTTATGTTCCCCATATGGCTTCTGTTGGTAATTAGTTTGCCTAAACCAACGCGGTTCAATCACAAACACTAAATCAAGCTCGCCAGCAAAATCTGCTAATTCAGATAAAACTTCATTATCAGCTAGGCGTAAATCATTTTGTAGCCAATATAAAACTCGTTTTTTCATGGGATAACTCATATGTTTTAACATACATACGAATACCCTTCTTATCCGGATTTAAATATCAGAACAAAATGATTAACTATAATTTGCAGATAGGTATTAAGCATCCTGCTCTTTACTCATAAGCTCGCTCATACGCTGCATAAGCTCTTGCTCACTGAGGTCTTCTTTGTGTGTGCCTATAGTCCAAATGTGGCCAAAAGGGTCTTCTAGAGTCCCTGACCTATCGCCATAAAATTGGTCATGTACTGGGCGTAGCTCTTTTGCCCCAAGCGATAAGGCTTTAGCAAAAACAGCATCGACATCTTCAACATACAGCATAATGCTCACCGGTGTACCGCCGAGTTGTTGCGGCGACTTAAATTGCACATCAGGGCAATTATCAGAAAGCATAATATGAGAGTCGGCTATTTTTATTTCAGCATGTGCCACCCCACCATCAGGCAGAGGCATTTGCATTACAAGTTCAGCAGCAAAAGCTTGTTTGTAGAATTCTATCGCCTTAGTGGCACCTTCAATAACCAAATACGGGGTTACCGCATGGTAACCTTTTGGGATTGCAGAAACAGCCATGTTACACCTCAACGTTAAATGTGTGAGTTATAAAGGTAGCAGTTGTAGCTAATTTCACTAATCTAATAATAAAAACGCCAGCGAAATCTTTCGCTGACGTTTTAGATATAAATACCAATCAACTTAACAACGCGGTGTATTATTCAGGCCAGCTTTGCGTCCCATTAATTGCAACTTCTGTTTGATTTAACGTCGTACAATAGCCGGTGGCAGATGAGGCATAGTAAACATCACCTAATACCATGTAGTTTTTCGCTTTAACTTGCTGTTTTGCTTTGTCTGACGTTGCCATACCCCACATGCTGAAGTAGTTGCTCAAATCGAGCTCGGTTGCTTCTGAAAGTGCGATTAGGAGCCAATCATTGTTGCCTATGCTTTGTGCCTCCGACAAGCTGTAGCTTGAGAAGCCAAGTGCATCTTTTTGTGCCTGCCAATTAGTCTCGCTGTTATCAGCTAGATTAAACGCACGCTCCAAAATGTGTAAGCGAGGGTATAAATGCCAGCTGTTTTCAAGCTTATTGTGTGCCTGTGCGGCCATCATAATTTGTAAATAAATAGCGTGGCTTTGCGACCACTCTGACATCGCTAAAGCTTGCATATAAGCAAATGCATCTGCGCTTTGTTTACTGGCTTGCAAATGATCAAACAAGTTCTCGAATGGTAAGTTTTGGCACGATGCCGAAAAGCCGGTTTCATCTTCAAACTTCGACTTACTGTAGTAGGAGTAAAAGTTGGTATTTGAATGGCCACCAAACCCTTCGATACGAAAACGCCCTCTTTCAAGACCATGCCCTAACTCATGGATATCGCCATGCCCTGTTGGATTAAAATTCCAACCTGCGTCATACGGATTGCCCGAACAGCCCCAACCACAGGTCGGCTGGTCAGCATTCATATGTTTTACAATATCAATTGTTTGTACTTCAATATTGCGTTCACTCGCAAAGTCATGAATTTCGCTAACCACATCGATGCCCGGCCCTTTGAAACCAGCAAGTACATGCGGATAGTTATGGGTATAACGCTCTACAGCATGGGCGAAGTCAGACGCTACAGGCCAATAACCATCGTTAATTGAAATACGCATTTTCTCGAGCTTTGAATGCACCTCAAAACCACCGGTTGCGACCTCAGCCCAATCATAATCCCCTTTTTCAAGCAACTCAGCAAAGCGCTCATCATCACTGCTGCTACGCCAATACGGGTGCTCACCTACATTGCTAAATTCAAAGCTGACATCTAAATCATTTTGATCAAACTCAATTTGAATTGGTCCACCATAAGGTGACGTAAAATAGACCGTTTCATTTGTCTCTATAGGGACATGAACCGACTGCAATTTAGCGGGTCGATTATAGCCATTGCTGCTCATGTAATGTGTTGCGCCATCGCGCAAAGTATTAACAAACACCTTGGTATTCACTGCTTGATTATCGGTGCGTTTGATAGCAAATGTTTGACCCGGCAAGGCATACACACCCGTTGAGCGAAAATACGCCTTACTCTGCATATTCACGGTGACGGTTTTAGGTGTTACATGACTAAAATCACTACGGCTGAAATTCCCCATATCAACTTGAAGTGGGTTAACTTTACGTATATTTAATACCGCATGATCAGTAAACAGGGCACGAAAGAAGCTTGTATTATCGGTGCTTAGTTTATCCATCGGGAAGCTCACTACTTGGCGATAATGATCTGCAAGCAGCGCCAGTAACTGATAAAAGCGATAACCTTGCTCAGTAAAGATATCTGTTTTAGCTTGGTCAAAACCTCTAAACACCGAATTAATGATCGTTGCCGCATCACTAAACTGTTGCTGATATTGGCTTTCAGCTGGACAGCTTCGATTATCGCAAGCACTTAAATCAACACTAAATTCGCTGCTTTTAAAGCGGCTGAGTAAGTCTTTAATAGTTTGCGCATCAGTTGGCAAGCTGTCGTTGATAGCAATTGGGTTCCACTGTGCCAGTTCTAACCGGTGCCAGTAGTTATCACCTGCAACGCTCACATGGAGTAATTCAAATAGCGCTTTACCTAGTGCCGTTTGGCTACCATCACGCTGAATATAGATCACTGCAATATCATTTGCTTGCGCTTGCTTTACTGCAGCCACAACATTATCAATTTTTAATCCTTCACGTTCATGCTGAGAGATAATCAGGATATCCGTGTCAGATGTTAAACACGCTGCTAAAGCGTCGTTGTCACAACTTGCATTGTCGTTATAGCTCACCATGCCTTCATATTGACTATCAAACCACTCTCGCGTTTTGATCCTATCTTGAAAGTAATAGCTTTGATCTAGTTGTGCTAATACAAGTTTGAGTGGCTGCTCTGCGGTTATTTCTCTGCCAGCTAACCATGTGGTGCTGTTTTTCAAAAACTGAGTCATTTGCTCGTTAATGGTATTTCGATAAGGATTACTACCAAATACCAAGTAACGGCCTTGCTCACCATCACTAGTCCCGACTACAGCAAGATTTCTAATTTTTGTCTCGTAGCCATCTTGCCAACTATTGTTGGTAAGTAGTACCGGCTCATTGAATGGATACGTGGCATTTAATAGCGTTGCATCCCAGGTTGGATACCAGCTTAATTCATCAAGGGTGGAGCTTGAGCCAAACCCAAATAAGCTATTTTTAATGCTTTGAAAGCGCGCTTTGTGGGTATCAATTTCATTAAGTGTCGCATCAAGAAGTAATTCGCTGTTTGGCACAACCAGCGCATTACCCGTTTCGAGTGCCTCGGCCACATAACTTTGAGTAATGTTTAACACAAACTCGAAGCTAGTCTCTGTACGTGAATCAGAGGCTGTGATTGTGAATTTATGTTCACCAAGTTCTTCATTACTAGCGGTGCCAGATAAGATGCTAGTTTGCTCATCAAAACTTAGCCACGTTGGTAAACCTATTACGGTTAAGCTCACATCATCGTTGTCTGCATCGTTGCTGATTAACTGCACACTCAATGCCTTCTCAGCACGCACTTCACTACTCAGTGGAGAAACCACTGGCTCTGAGTTTGCTCTGGCAGCGATGTTAAATGTTTGCTCTGCCTGCTGCGTCACTTCGCCATCTGAATAACGAAAACGAATTTGCTGTTCGCCCGTATTCGCAAACAAGGGCGTGCCGCTAAAACTGAGGTTAGTCGCATCAAAGCTAAGCCAATCAGGTTTACTAACTTCACTTATTACCACAGTGTCATTTTGTGCATCAGTAAATGTTAGCTGGTAAGTATAAGCTTGGCCTTCATTGCTATCCGATGGTGTAGACGTGAGCATTGGCGGCGTATTTTCGACAAGCTTGGCTTCTACATTAATATCAATCAAAAGCTGGGCAGACAGCTGCCCATCAGTGACCGTAAACTCAATGTTTGCATACTTACCTGCTTGCTCTGGCGTGCCACTGATACTTGCTGAGGCTTCATTAAAACTTAGCCAACTTGGTAAGTTTGTTACAGACAAAGTAAGAGGGTCATTATCTGGATCAGAGACTTCAGGGCTAAAACTCAAGGTTTCACCAACACGTAAAGTCTGTGATTGACCGCTGATTTGCGGCGCTTGATTTTGTGGTGTTTCGGTTACAGGCGGTGTTGTTGTTTGTTTTTCATCTGAGCCTGAGCCGCAAGCAGCAAGTGTTAGCAATACAGCCGAGCATAATAGCGAGCGTTTGCACAAAGAGTGAAGTGCGTTCATTGAGTTCTTATTGGTATGGTAAACAATTTTTTAACATTATAAGCCGATACTACAAACTAATATCTCGGAAAAAATACGTAAATTGATATCGCTGTCATTAATTGTTTAAACCATAAAAAGCCCCATAAAGGGGCTTTTTAAAGGTTATGACGGGTTTGCAAAATCGGGTCTGGGTAACTTTTCGAGTATGGCGTATAAATAAATCACCACAACGCAAAGCCCTCCTGCTACAAAGAACAAGGTTGGGCCATTGTAATAATCTAAAATTAAACCACCTCCGAGTGGCGCTAAAGCAAACCCTAAATCATAAAACGAAGCTGCGCCAAAGTAGGCACCACGAAGATGAGAAGGCGCCAGCCTATCAAGGTGAACGTTCATTGTCGGAAACAAAATGGTTTCGGCCAAACTCATCACCACTATCGCACCAATCCAACCCCAGAATAAATCGATTGGATTAAGTGCTAGCCAAAACTGTGACACCATCAATAGCACCAAGCCAATTTGAATGCGCACCGTTAGGCTAAATCGCGCCATCATTTTTAACAGCAGAAATTGACTTGAAATGATCACTAACGCATTGGTAAAAATAAGCGCAGAAATCAATGCAAGTAGGTCGGGAGCCTCTGCACGAGTTAAGTATTGTATGAGTGAACTATCCATTTGCGCATAAATAAACATGCACATAATATTGGCTAAAATTAAACACTGCAGCAGCTTATCTGCAAATAGAATACGTAAGATTTGCTTGCCTTGTACAGCTGGTTTTTTCTCTTCAGGCTCGTCGATTGCGGCAGTACTTTTGGCGGCTTTATCACTAAAATTAAAGCCCCAAACAAGCAGCACTAATAAAATAGCAAATGCCCCTGCGGTAATATAAAAGCTCGACTGCTCACCGGTTAAACCTAGCCATACCCCAGCTAATGGGCCCACCGCACAGCCCACATTAACAATAAAGTACAGCGACTGCATGGCCAGCTCACGAGTTTGTGCATCATCAATAATATCGCCAATTGCCGCACTGGTTAATGGTCGCCAAAGCGCAGTCGCAATCGAGCATAAGGTCATCACAATCACATAACCGGCCACGGTTTCTACCTCAGCCAACAGCGAGAAAGAAATGATATACAACACACCGGTGATGTACATCAGCGTATGTCGGCCCACTTTATCTGAGAGGCTGCTACCAATAAAACTGGTAAACACCGAAATCACGGCGGCACTGGTAAGTACCAAGCCGACTTCAGTTGCCGATAAAGCAAACTTTTCGTACAAGATTACCGCAAGAAATGGCCACACCATGTAATAGCTACCACGGGTAATAAACGAGCCAAATAAGAAGATCCACATAAGCACAGGAAACTGCTTAAAGCGCGCTAAAGAGATGTCTGAATTCATTATTTTAATTTTTATGGTGATGATGGAAGCACTATACATTAACAGGCTTTAAGATTGTAAATTGACTTCGCTTTAATCACCTTATTTTACTAATCAACAAAAGCATAAATAGAAAAAAGTTGTAACAACTGTAAATGCAACTTGAAAAAGATTAATCTAAATAAGAATAATTATTGATTGTATTTTTCATTTCTGTACTATACGCAGCGTCCCTCAAAGGGATAACCTACAAAAAGAACTGGAACCCTACAATGAAATCAATAAAACCAAGCTTACTGGCACTTGCCATAGCAACACATTTTTCAGCCTTTGCTGATGACGCTAAGCCGAAACAAGATATGGAACGCTTAGTAATCACTGCAACAGGTTTTGAACAAAAAGTTACCGAAGCACCCGCAAGTATTTCAATTATCACCAATGAAGATATTAAATCTCATGCCTTCACCTCAGTACTTGATGCTGTGCAGTATTTAGAAGGTATCGACATTGGCACAACTCGTGATAAAACGGGCCAAGGCAGTGTGAGTATGCGTGGTTTAACAGGTGAATACACCCTGTTACTAATTGATGGTAAACGCCAAAATAACCATGGCGACATTTACCCAAACAATTTTGGTGGCAACGCGTTTAACCACGTACCACCGGTTGATGCGATTGAGCGAGTTGAAGTAATTCGCGGTCCTGCATCAACACTTTATGGTGCAGATGCGCTGGGTGGTGTAATCAATATCATCACTAAAAAGCACACTGACAGCTGGAGTGGTGCAGTATCTTTTAGCCGTTCACTACAGCAAAACGATGATTTTGGTGATGACATTACCACTGACTTTAGTGTGATGGGCCCGCTAATTAAAGACGTATTAAGTTTAGGTGTGCGCGGCAGTGTTTACGAACAACAAGCATCATCGCCAACATTTGAACCTGCGACCGATCCTAACGGTGTTGTACATACTCGTTCATTAGGCTTTGGCAGTGGCGGTCGTACCGTTGATAACACAAATGAGCAGTATGGTTTTACGTTAACTTATACCCCGTTTGAATCTCATCATTTACGTTTTGATTATGACAATTCAAGCCAAGTGTACGACAACACACCTAGCTACGACATTGAATCAGGCACCATTACTTACCCACTTGGTACTAAAGATAACATTGAATCAATTTGGCAAGATCGCCGCGGCCAAGTAAACCCGCGCGCAGGTTACGCCGCAGACCAAGAGTTTGACCGTGAATGGTGGTCACTCAGTTATGATGGCGATCTTAACTGGGCAACGGTAAAAGCCTCTGTGTCTTATGTTGATACGCAAAACAATGGCCGTACTTTACCACTGAGTGTAAGCGAGCGATTAGAGCTGCAAGCTATGTACGATGGTACTGGCGAATACGAAGGAATGGACGAGCAAGCACGTAAAGACTTAGCTGAAGAAACATTCTTACCACGCCCTGCTCGCCCACTTGAAAGCAGCCAATATACCTATGACTTACGTTTTGATATTCCAATCGAGGGGCGCTTTGGTAGCCATAACCTAGCAATTGGTGGCCAGCTTATCGACGGTGAATTAAAAGACGGTGTATTTGGTCTTGAAAGTGATCAAGCTGGCAAAGTACAAGAGCAAAACATGTACTCAATCTTTGCCGAAGATAACTGGATGGCAACTGATAACTTCACCTTTACACTTGGTGCTCGTTACGATGACCACGATGTATTTGGCAGCCAAGTATCACCTCGTGTTTACGGTGTATATAACTTATCTGACACTTGGACCTTAAAAGGTGGTGTAAGTACAGGTTACAAAACACCAAAAACAACTGACCTTTATGACGGGATCACCGGATTTGGTGGCCAAGGCACAAGCCCATTTGCAGGTAACCCTGAATTAGAACCAGAAACCAGTGTTAACTCAGAAGTTGCACTTTACTGGACTTCACTTGATGGCGATCACAACATTAACGTGACTTACTACAACACCAAGTTTGAAGACAAAATTGCCAGCGGCGATACAATTTTAAGTTGTGAGCAAACTAACGACGTACGTCCATGTGTGAACTTAGGTCAATACGATCAGCTTGGCTACGATAGCTACAGCCAAAAGATCAATATCGACGAAGTAGACCTTCAAGGTGTTGAAATTGCTGGTCAATACACAATCACTAAAACAGTGTCTGTTAACGGTAACTACACCTGGACTGATAGCGAACAAAAGAGCGGTCCTGAACAAGGTCAACCATTAACTAACTCAGCTGAGCACATGGCAAACCTTACCCTAAACTGGGAAGCGACTGACTTTATGAACCTATACCTACAAGGTGTATATCGTTCAGACCGTTACCGCGGCTGGGATAACGTGCACGATAAAGCGCTGTATTACAAAAACTACAACCTACTTAATTTAGGTGCGCAGTTTTATGTAAATGAGTACGTGCAAATCAATGCCCGTGTAAACAACCTATTAGACGAAGATTTCACCTCATATAGTACTAGCTATACCGACCTAAATGGCGATGGTGAGTACGAATACCTAACAGGTCGCGGTGTAGTTAGCGAAGTTACATTCACAGACGACTACAACGTTAAAGATAAAGGCCGTAACTTCTGGATTGGCGTTACCGCTTACTTCTAAGTAAACTCCCTGAAAATAGACAGCATGTAGTCATATGCTGTCTATTTTTCTTACCGTCCCTATTATTGCTCCTGTTATTGCTCCTATTATCAGTATTCTTTTTACTGTCACTAAATTGCCAACTTCACACATTAAGCTGATGGTACCTGCGTAAGCTTATTTGTCAGTCTATGGAACATATCCTTACAGCCAGCGGTATCTGTATTAGTTATCAAGATGAAGGCGATAAAAATGCGCCGGTGATCATCTTAATTATTGGCTTAGGTGCTCAATTTACCGTTTGGCCAGAGTCGCTATATTTTGGCTTGGTCGAAAAAGGCTTTCGGGTTATTCGTTTTGATAATCGTGATGCAGGGCTATCCTCATCGTTAGATGAGTTAGGCAAGCCGAGTCTAGTAAAGCATTGGCTTAGCCGCCGATTACCCATTCGCGCAAAGCTGCCCTATTCGCTCGATGACATGGCTCGCGATGTAAAAGAATTAATGGATGCACTGGCTATCAAAAAAGCGCACTTAGTGGGGGCGTCGATGGGTGGCATGATTGCGCAAATTGCCGCGGCAAAGTATAAAAAACGTGTACTGAGCTTAACTTCAATTATGTCGAGTAGCTCGCCGTTATCGTTTTCGGGATCAAACATTAACCTGTTGGTAAAGCTCGCAAAAATACGCCCCCGAAGCAGTAATAAAGAAGCCGCTATTGACTACAATGTTAGGCTCAACCAACTCATTGGCAGCCCAGCCTACCCACAAGATGAACACGCTTTATACGCCAACGCTGAACGCTATATTGAGCGGGCCCACACAAATCAAACAGGCTTTAAACGTCAGCTTGCAGCCATTGCCGCAACGCCTTATCGCGAGCAATTACTAAAAAAGATTAAAGCGCCCACGTTAGTAATTCACGGCAGTGCTGATCCTGTTATGCCGCTGTCTGCGGGTATCAACACCGCCCTGTTAATAAAGCGCAGTAAGTTAAGAGTCGTGCCCGGAATGGGCCATGATTTTCCGCCCGCTTTAATGAAAAAAATGACTAAGTGGATAGCTAAACATGCCGCTAAAGTCAGCGCCAAAAAAGCCGCTAAAAAACCCTAAAAGCATGATAGAATTATCATATAATTTATAAGGTTAGCGTTTTATGTTACGTGTATTTTTTAGTCTATTTTTAATCATCCCTTGGTTAAGCTTTGCCGGTGTGTCACTGAGCGAGCAGCGCATTATTTATCAAGGCGAAATTAATGCCAAAAACAATCAACATGTTGCACAGCTTTTGGCTGAGCAGCAAAACATAAACAGCATACAAATCACCAGTGGTGGCGGAAACATTGATTTAGGTATGGATCTCGCCGAATTGATTTTGGCGCATAATTTAAAAGTTCATGTAAAACAATTTTGCTTTTCGTCGTGTGCTAATTACGTATTACTTGCAGGAAACCCTACCACCATAGCTAAGAACGCCATTGTCGGTTGGCACGGCGATGCCGCTTCAGCTCGCTGGCGGGATAGCGATATTGATGCCATGGTAAGCCATTTAAAAGAGCCAGAAAAAACAACCAAGTGGCAGGCTTTGCGCACTCAATACGATGAAATAATCGCAAAAGCCATGGCTCGTGAAAAAGCCTTTTATGCAAAACGCGGAGTTAATCATGACTTGCTAACGATTGGTTTATCTAAAGAGCTAAAACGTGCAGCTGTGGCACAAAAAGCCAGAGGCTGGAGCTACTCAAAAAAAGCACTCAATACACTGAATGTGAGTAATATTAAGTTTGCAGATTGGCAGCCCCGCTCAGCAAAGAACTTTCCGTTACTAATAATTAGTGACCTTGGGGATTAGCTTTTGTAATCACGGATATAACGGTAATCAAATTCGGTGTCATCTAGAATGTCGCAATAATCACGAAAATCATTACTCTGCATTTGCTGAATATCGATGATCACCGACTGCTCTGTTACGAGTTTTTTAAAGCTTTGCAATAGCGTACGTCCTTGCTTTGCATCTATATGGCAACCGAATTGATAAATGTCATATAGCCGAGCGAACTGATCACCGCTCTGCCTTGAGCTTGCCATGAGTGCTTCACCACGCTCAAAAGCAAGCATTCTTCCCAGAATAAATTGCGCTCTAGGTTCATTTTTATGTTCAACGAGATAACGTAAAATAGTTTCTGATTTAAATGTATCTTGTGGAAAATTCCCCTGATAAACGCCTCGCTCATCAAAGTGACGACCCGAATAGTAGGCAAAAGCATAGCTAAATGCTTTTTTGTCAGACAAGGTTGCAAGAAACTCATCATCTGTTGGAATATGTTTTGCTCTAAACTTAGCTGCTTGATGTTGCTCTTGCTCCACCTGTTTTTCAACAAACAAATACTGCTGGTGAGCAAATGCACCAACGGCGCCTGCAAAACTCAAACATGATGTAGCAATTAGGGTACTCGGTAATACTACCAACCAATGATTTTTAATTTTTTTATACCCTGCCAGCTCCCCCGATTCATACACCTCAGCAAATAACTTATGGTCAATAAATGGAATGCTTTTACGTGCAATAAATGCTGCTGACCAAGAGCCAAGTGCAAATAACAAAGCATAAATTGATAAAGACAATGTACCGCTGATCAAAACCTCTGAACTGAGCGCAACAGCGATTACAGATAGGTATGCAATAAGTGAAATAACTGAAAAGATACGATCATAGCCACGCCCATGAATACGAACGGCTAGGCCAACGAGTACGCCGCTAATCACTAACATTACTGGCCCAATAGCACTTTTAATTGAAAATACTGTGATCCATAAAATAATGATTGGGATACTCCAGCACGCTACGCCGATTGCGGCTGCAAGTGGACTTTGCTTAACTAGTTTTGCTTTAACTTGCTCTCGACTCTGCTCAGTAACAGACATATCAACTCCGTTTTCGTTTTATTATTATTTTCCTGTGAAACAAAGTGATTCTAACTAGAACAGCTGATTATAAAAAGAGGAACAAAAATTTCGTGATACAAAAAAAGCCACCTCGCAGTGGCTATTTAAAATAGACTTTAATTAAACACTAAATTGATGCCATGGGCCTGTTATAGCAAGTGTTTTTGAAGGTGAGTAAAC
Organism: Pseudoalteromonas sp. BZK2; assembly: GCF_014349195.1. Classification (NCBI taxonomy): domain Bacteria; kingdom Pseudomonadati; phylum Pseudomonadota; class Gammaproteobacteria; order Alteromonadales; family Pseudoalteromonadaceae; genus Pseudoalteromonas; species Pseudoalteromonas sp. BZK2. Next base: position 68,327 of record NZ_JACSOG010000009.1, read on the forward strand.
GTTCACAAACAAAGTGCTACCATCGGGTGAAAAACAGGCACCAGCCAGCTCAGTTTGCGCCACTAAGCGGGCAAAATTATAAACTTGGCCTTGGGGTGTCACACCACGAAGATGATTATCAACCACATCGGTGTATTGGTCTTCACAGACAATTAAGTGACCATTAGGTGACACGGTTAGGTTATCGCCAAAGTTGTAGAGAGTTTTGCTAGTACTTTCTACAAACAACGAGATCTTACCAGGTTGCTGTGCTTCTTTATCGGTTCCTTCAAATTCTGATGGCTGATATTTCATAACCTGACCAAGTTGTTTTTTACCACCATTGGTACAGCAAAAATAAAGCTCTTTATCACCCCAGTGAATACCTTCACCGCGAGCAAACAATGCTGCACCTTGTTTGTAGCCGCGTAGGCGTAGGTCGTCTTTCGGGCTTTCAGGGTTATCTAGATTGACCCACTCAACCTCAAGCTCTTGATGTAGCCCCATGGCTTTATTATTCCAGTTACGGCTATCGAATTGTGGCTTACCTTTTACCACCATAGCTTGTAATTGCCCGCCTTTATGCAGCTTGCCATATTCATTTGGAATAAAACGATAAAAGACGCTATCACCTTTATCTTCAGTTAAATAAACAATGCCCGTACGCGGATCAACGGCAGCCGCTTCGTGGTTAAATCGACCCATGGCTTTTAATGGCTCAGGTTTAATTAAGCCTTTGCTATTTGCGGGTACTTCAAAAATATAACCATGATCTTGGTTAAATCCATCGGCTTTAGTATCGGTGGTTTCTTCGCACGTAAGCCAGGTGCCCCATGGCGTGATACCGCCAGAACAGTTACGAATAGTGCCGACCAATGACAAGTACTCTTGCTCTTTTTGATGGGTTTTTAAGTTATACACGATATGACTTGTGCCACCCGGTAACGCCACACCGTCACTGTTAGTATCAAAAGCCAGAGGTGTTTTATGATTGGCAATACTTGCTTCAGCTTTCGCTAAGTCTTTTGGTTTCAGCTCATGGTTTCGCACTAATGCAACACGGTCATTACCAAGCGCTAGACAGCCCATGCCATCAGCTTTGTCCGGTACTGTAAACCCATCAGACATTTTCTCACCTAGGCTTGAAACAACTTGATAACTAAAGCCCTCGGGTAAGTCGAGCAATTTATCTGGATCAGGAATTAACGGACCAAAGCCCACAGCCGATGTTTTTAAATCACCTAACGACACTTTACCTATGGCACTTTTTGATAATCCTAAAAAGGCTAATGTGCCCGCCCCTACTAAAAATTCTCGACGTGAAACCATGCTAACTCCAAGCTAAAAACCAGCTTTATCATACAAATAAAAAAGGCATTATAAAGCAATGAAACGATAAAAAGTTACATTATCACAATATTCACGAAATTGTCATAAAGCACTACTCTTTGATGATTGCTAGTTGCTCATTAGGTAGCAGCACAATTAAGTAACCACGTTGCTCTAAGTTACAAAAATCAAATTCAAAACCGGCAATTTGTAAGTCACTAGCGCAATGAGTTAGCGGTATATAAGCTGTTGCTGTTGCTTCAGTTAATTCACTATTAGCAAGTTTATAGCTGTAGTTCGTATTGCCGATAAAACTAACCAGCCTAACCACAGGGTAATCACCACTATCTACAGCCTCAGTGCGTGCTACAAAAGCCAGTTTCAGCGTTTCGCCATCCATATAAATGATCACATAATTAGCTATATCACTAACAACCCACTTTTGTAGATGAGCTTTTATTTCAGCATCATAAAAAGCTGCAAAGCCAACCTTTCCGACCACAGAACGCTTAAAGTTAAGCTTTTCAAAACCACCGTAGCCATCGATTGATTGTTGGAAGTTCTGCTCCTTATAAATTGCGCTTGTTGGTGTGTTGTTTCGTAGGTTCATCATATAAAAATCAACCGGGTACTCGCTAAAGTTATAAACATAATAGTCACTTTCATAGACACCTTGGTATAAATCGTCTTCGTCAAACACTTCCTCTTCAGCGCTATTGCAACCAGTTAGTAAGAGTAAAATGCATAATCTCAGTAGATAATTCATTGCTCATCCCTTTCTCTAAAAACGATAATTTATAGTTGCAGTGAATTGCTGCTTGGCAGTTTCTCCCACGAGCGGGCTTTTTTTGATAGTTGAGTCAAGTTGCTCATACCGAAAGCTCGTAAAAACAGACCACTGCTCATTAAAAACATAAGTCAGGTTTAGCGAGGTAAATGGGTTAAGGGCTGCACTTGGCTGATATTCATATCTGCCAAACTCAGGGGCGATATTGCCATTAGCTATGCCATACAGGTATTGAGTGTATTTTTTATCTTGCCAATAAAAACCGAGATCAGCACTTAGCTGTAACCCTAATCCTTGGCCATAAATCGGTAGGTTATAGCGGGCAAGAAACGTAAGTCCATCGGAGTGATTCGAAATATCTTGCGCTAAACGAACAAAAAGCTGTTTATATTGCAGCTGAGTTCTGAAGGTTAGCTCACCTTTGCCGTCTTTATAGTCAGTGAAAACCTCATCATCCGACAACTCATCACTAAAGATTAAACTGCTATCGTAGGTTTCATCTCGGAGACTAAGCCCCATTGACGCTTCAAATTCTGCGCCTTGTAAAAAGGCATATTGCACTAAGCCATATTTAGGCCCTATGCGCCAGTTGCCTTTTCGGGCGTTGAAGTATGGCAAGACCATGGTTTGAATATCGTGATCTCGCCATGCTGTATCAATAGCCAATTGTGCAGCACCGACCTCCATTTGCCATTGCTGTGATTGTTCATCGGCCTTGGCATCATCAACAAATAATGCTGCTAAACAATAAGTTGCAATCAACAGATAAGAAAAAAGACTATTTCGCAGAAATTCATGTTTGGTCATGATAATGTCCCTATATTGGTGTTTTAATGCAGTTTAACGCCTCACCATTAGGACTGACTTGCTGCAAATGTCACATATTTAATCGTGACATTTGTCATATACATAAACGAATAATTGCGGATTAAACTAAGCGTATGAACAAACTCTTGCAAACGTTGATACATCGAAGCGATTTTATACTCTCAGCAATCACCTGGGGGTTTGTGTTTATTTATACTCTGCACGCTTGGTCGCAAAGAGCAGAGTCGGCGCAGCTAAGTTTTAGTACAATAAATACGTTTTTGATCAGTGTGTTATTTATAAGCTTTTTTGCTTTTTTAATTTATTTTGAGTTTTTCAGATCACGATTTAAGCACTATCAAACCCGTATTTTGAACTTCACTATCGCTAATGTTGTGCTATTGATGTGGCTATTTAATATTGGCTTTGTTGCAATTCTATTGATCATCTTCTTAGTTAAATTCAGCGATTACGAGCCAAACAAAGCCAGCCTCTATTTACTCATTTGCCTGCCCTTTTTGATGGCGCTGACGCTTCACTATGGCTTTGATAAGCAATTTGTATTGCTCAACGGGTTGGCTTTCACTTTATACAATAGCTTTGCCTATCGCTTTGCTACTCGGCTTATTTCTGAGCGTAAAGCCAAAGATCAAGCAGCCCATTTATTACGTGAATTGAAAGCAACTCAAGCGCTTTTAAACGATACCGCAACTCGCGATGAACGTATTCGTATTGCCAGAGATTTACATGATACCCTTGGCCACCACCTTACAGGACTCAGTATTCACTTAGAAGTCGCCAATCACTGTGCTAATCATGAAGCACCAAAACACATAACTAAAGCACAGCAAATTACCCGCTTGTTATTAAATGATGTGCGTGACTCTGTCTCGTCAATGCGAGAAAACCAAACCATTGATTTACATGCATCGCTTAATTCACTGTGCAGCCATGTTACAGGCTTAAATGTCACACTCAATTACGATGAAAATATAAAAATAAGTGATACGTTATTGGCACAAACGTTATTTCATACTGTGCAAGAAGCGATTACGAATTGTATTAAACACAGTGATGCGACTGAGCTGTCGGTAAGCTTAGACCTCCAAGCTGATTCAGTGCATCTCACTATTTATGATAACGGCGGCGAAATGCCCAAGCTGAACTTAGGCAATGGCTTAACAGGCATGCAAGAGCGCTTAGCTTTAGTGCGAGGGGCAATCGAGTTTGAACAAAATAATAATGGGTTTACGATTGCTGCAACGTTACCTCATAAACTTAATCCACATACTTTGGCGTAAAAAATGATTAGGGTATTACTCGTTGATGACCAAACATTATTAAGAGAAGGCTTAAAAAGCTTACTCGCTCTTAAAGCAAGTATTCAAGTCGTGGCTGAGGCTGACAATGGCCAAACGGCTCTTGAGATGCTCAAGCAACATTCTATTGATGTTGTACTCCTTGATATTCGCATGCCTATTCTAGACGGTATTGGCGTACTGAAAAGTATGCAAGCACAACAGCTGAGGCAACCAGTACTGGTACTCACGACCTTTGATGATAGTGAACAAGTGCTAGAATGTATTCGCTATGGCGCTAAGGGTTATGCGTTAAAAGATATTAATTTAGAGCGCTTGGTCAGCGCCATCGAAACACTTGCTAAAGGTGGCTCAGCGCTAGCTCCTGCGATCACCGAGCGAATTTTGAATAAGCCCACTAAAACAACCGATACTTCTTTAGCAACTCCTGATAAATTAAGTAAAAGCGAGCTTAGAGTGCTCAATTTAATCGCTGCAGGCTATTCAAATAGTGAAATCGCCGAGGCACTTTATAAGTCTGAAGGGACTATCCGTAATCAAGTGTCTTTTATTCTCAGAAAGCTAGATGTACGTGATAGAACCCGTGCAGCATTAAAAGCAATTGATCTAGGTTTGATATAATTGCAAATCATTTTTAATCTCATTAAGCTTTTATCATACAAGTAAATCGCTTAAACTAAGGCTTAATTTTATTTCAAGAAGCAACCGCTATGTTCCTAAAATCAAAAACATTTATTGCATTTTCATTGGCGCTTTTAAGCTTTAGCCAACACGCCTTTAGCTTACAATTTGGCAATCAAGTCGACAGTGACAAACTCATTAAAATTTCGACGGTTATGGCCTCACCAGACGATTACCTTGCAAGTCCAATTACCGTGGAAGGGACTATCACTGGGGTTTGCGAAAAACGTGGTTGCTGGATGACGCTCGCATCAGACAAACGCTTTGAAAACTTACGTATCAAAGTTGAAGATGGCGACATGGTATTCCCAATGACGGCTAAAGGCAGTAAAGCTATCGTAACCGGTAAGCTCGATAAAATTCAGCTTAGCCTTGGCCGCACTAAAGCGCTACTTGCTCACAAAGCGCAGCAAGCCGGCGAAAGCTTTGATGTAAACTCTGTGACTGAAGCAATGGCTATTTATCAGCTCGTACCGAGCGGAGTTGAAATCATTGAGTAACAAACGAGGTATCAACTGGTTTAAGTTAAACAGAAACTTACACCGCGATATTGGTTATTTTTGTGTTGGTTTAGTGATTATCTTTGCGGTTTCTGGCATTGCAGTGAACCACAAAGATGATTGGAACCCAAACTACAAAGTAAGCCACCAGCAAATCAGTGTGAGCGATGAAACTTGGCAATTAGATAATGACGAGTTGCTGATTGAACAAATTATCTCTCATGCTGATGTAAGCGAGCCGGTAAAGGCCTCTTATTGGGTGTCGCCGCAAGAGTTTAAGGTGTTTTTAAAAAACGGTAACAATCTCAGCCTTAAACTTAATAAAGATATCATAAGCTATGAAGCCATTGAGCCTCGTCATGTATTTCAAGCATTTAACCGTTTACACTTGAACGAGACAAACGAATCGTGGGTTATTTTTTCTGATATTTTTGCAGGGCTGCTGCTGTTTTTAGCGATCAGCGGCTTGTTTATGATCAAAGGTAAAAATAGCCCATGGGGCAGCCGCTCAGTTTTAGTCATTAGCGGTATGTTGCTCCCCGCTGCTTATGTGTTTTTATAAACTAAAGTTCCCTGTTGCCATTCTCGCTAAGAGCGATGGCAACTTTTTTAATTAATTTAATACTCACCAAATTTGTAACACAGTCTTTCTTAAAATAACTATTCGCAGAACCCTCCCTTTGCTTACGCATTTTATAGCAGCTCAAAGTGTGTTTACTTAGCTCTTAAAACCTCTCACCTACCTATTATTGTTTTTTTAAATGATGGCTTTATTGCTTTTATTTGTGAGCATTTTCATCGAAAAAGCAAAAAATGCTGTCAAACAGAACCTAAAAAAGGGACTAACTTAGTCATAATTTATGACTAAATTGCAATTATTTATTACTAGATAAATTTAAAAACAAAACACTTTCAACTTATTAAAGGTAATTAAATTGTAAAGTAAATTAATGATTTATTATTATTGATATTGATAATCACTATCATTACGATCCCGATTCAAATTAACCAAGAAGGAATTGAGTCGTGAATCAATTAGCCCCCGTGCTTAATGCTCATTCATCAATAAACGTTGATGAACAGCCCCATGCGTTTATTTTTAACGAAAATAATTTACTCAAATATGAGATGGCTTCAATGCAAACAATGTCGCTCATCCATCAAGCGCTGCGTTCTGCAAAACAAGTTCATTCTGGCGTCTGCCACAAAGAGCTCAGTAAACAAATAGCCAGAGTAGAACTAAATCAACCTCTCAATAACGTTGAGCAAGCGCTAAATGAAGTAAAATCGTTGTATTTAGATCATGCTGTCTATTTTCATCATCCAAAGTATGTTGCCCATCTAAACTGCCCCGTTGCTTACCCTGCGGTGATAGCCGAACAGTTATTAACTGCTATAAATTCTTCGTTAGACACCTGGGACCAAAGTGCTGGCGGGACGCTCATTGAGCAAAAGATAATTGACTGGAGTATCGAACGCATTGGCTTAAGTGCTACTGCCGATGGCATATTCACAAGTGGCGGCAGTCAATCTAATTTAATGGCATTGTTACTTGCTAGAGACCATGCAGCAGAGCGCTTATCAGGGCACCTTATTCGCGATTTTGGTTTAGGTCCAGATGCTCATCGCTACCGTATTTTTTGCTCTGAAGTCAGCCATTTTAGTATTCAAAAGTCAGCCGCTTTACTGGGCCTTGGCTATAACGCGGTTGTTCCGGTTACAGTTGATAAAGAGTTTAAAATGGACCTAGCCGCACTAGATGCAGCGATTGATGAATGTAAAGCACAAGGCAATATTCCGATAGCACTTGTTGCCACCGCAGGCACAACTGACTTTGGTTCAATAGACCCTATCGATAAGCTAAAAACGCGGTGCAAAGCTGATAATTTATGGCTTCATGTCGATGCCGCTTATGGCTGTGGACTACTTGCCGCTGATGATCACCGTCACTTACTCAATGGCATTGAACTGGCTGACTCGGTGACGTTAGATTACCACAAATCATTCTTACAACCTGTCAGCAGCAGTGCATTTATTGTTGCTGATAAAAAACAATTTAAACATTTAACTCATCATGCTGATTATTTAAATCCGTTTAACGACAACCCACAAGCAGCGCCAAACCTTGTTGATAAAAGCATTCAAACGACTCGCCGTTTTGATGCCTTAAAACTTTGGCTAACTTTACGCATTATGGGCCACGAACAGATTGGCAAAGTGTTTTCTTCTGTTATGGCACTAGCCCGTAGTAGTTATGTGGCACTCAAACAAGACCCTGAATTTGAGCTAATTCATCAACCTGAACTCAGTACCTTAGTGTTTCGCTTTAACGATAAAAACCTCAGTGATGAGCAACTAAACCTGCTTAATTATCAAATTAAAGATGAGCTATTCAAACAAGGTGAGTGTGCCATTGCTCGCACCAAATTTAGAGGTATCAACTACTTAAAGTTCACGCTACTTAATCCAAACACACAGATTGAAGACATTAAAAGTATTGCAGCTGATATTAAAGCCTGCGCCTACAGCATCAAGGCACGCCTAAAAGTTGAGGAAACTAGCCATGAATAAAGTATACGATTTAATTGCCGTGGGTCTTGGTCCGTTCAACCTCAGTTTGGCATGTTTAGCGGAGCCAATTGAAACACTTGATTCGTTATTTTTAGAACAACGTGATGAATTTAATTGGCATCCAGGGCTGATGCTCGATGGCGTTACATTACAAACACCGTTTATGTCGGATTTAGTCACATTGGCAGATCCAACCAATCCATACAGCTTTTTAAACTATGCGAAGCAACAAGGTAAGCTGTATCAGTTTTATATTCGAGAAAGTTTCTTTTTACTGCGCGAGCAATACAACCAGTATTGCCAGTGGGCAGCAAGCCAATTAAGTAACATACAGTTTGGCCATAAAGTCATTCATAGCCAGTTTGATCAAACAAAGCAGCTCTATGTACTCACTGTTGAATCTGCAAAGCAAACTAAAACGCTTTATTGTCGTCACTTGGTACTGGGCACAGGTCCCTCACCTTATTACCCACCTGCTGTTCAGGCTGAAGATACACAGCTCTGCCATGCCACTGAATATCTGTATAAACGGGATGAGTTAGTAAATAGCAAGAGCATCACTGTGATTGGCTCAGGGCAAAGTGCTGCTGAAGTATTTTATGATTTGTTGTGTGACATTAAACAGCATAACTACCAACTCAATTGGGTAACGCGAGCGCCGCGTTTCTTTCCTCTTGAGTACACGAAACTCACGCTTGAAATGACTTCTCCTGAGTATGTTGATTACTTTTATAACCTAGAACAGGCCACCAAACAGGAGTTACTAGCCAAGCAACGTAATTTATACAAAGGCATCAACTCAGAGTTAATTAATCAGATTTATGATCAGCTCTATCAACTTGATATTCAAGGTGTGAACCGCGCAAGGTTATTGACCAACAGCGAGCTCATTAAAAAACAAGGCAGTAAGTTAGTTTTTAGACACAGTGAACAACAGGCTGAATTTAGCTTGCATAGTAATCAGGTCATTATGGCAACAGGCTTTAGTTATCAGTTACCCGATTTTCTAAGTGGCTTAATGAGCGAAATAAATTGGCTAGATAACGGGTGTTTTGCTGTTGAGCGAAATTATAGTATCGACAAGCTACAAAGGTTGTTTGTACAAAATGCTGAGCTACACAGCCATGGATTTGTAACGCCAGATCTGGGCATGGCCTGCTATCGAAACAGCCATATTTTGCGCTCAATTTTAGGTTATGCACCCTACCCTGTTGAAACACAAATTGCCTTTCAAGAGTTTGGTTTACCCGGTGTTGTCAACGAAAAACAGAAGCAAATAGCATGAAACAACCCGCATTAAAGTCAAGCTTGGTGCTGCTGACGATTATATCTGTTGTTTGCGACACCATGATTTTGCCCTTTTACCCGCAGTTTTTTAGTGCCCAATTTGGTTTGCAATCAAGTAATCACATTGGTGCCTATATCGCTGTTTGCTGCATCACTGTGATGTGTGCTTTTCCTGTATGGGCGAAAATAGCGCAGCACGTGCACGAGCTGTATTTATGGGTGATCACCCAAATAATGGCTGGGCTATTGGGTGTTGCGTGCTTTTACAGCGAAAACGTTTGGAGCTTTTGGCTGTTATCACAGCTGATGCTGGTATTTAAAGCAAGTTACCTGCTTATTTACCCCTTTGTTCTAAGTATCGAAGAAAAACAACAGCACCTTGGTGTCGTTGCTTTATTTAGCGTGCTTTTACACTTTGGTGGTATTGGCGGTGCTTTATTAGGTGGCTTGATCATCCAAAGTATTGAGCCGCGCTTTTTATATTTAGTGATGGCTGCGGGCGACTGCTTACAGGTTATGCTCTGCTTATATTTAATTTACTTATTAAAAGTAAGCTACAAGCCACGGGAATTAACCGCATCATCAGTAAAACGACAGCGTTTCCCTGGCTACATTATTCGCTTAGGGGTTATATCTATGGGCGTGTACTTCAGCATGTTCTTAGCAACGCCATACTTTACGCTACTTTGGCAACAAGTAAGTGATTTCAGCAATGCACTGTTAGCTGGCGCTGTGTTTGCTATCCCTGCTTGGGTTGCACTTGTCATTTTGATTACAACCAAAAACAAACCTGCAACCAATCAACACAGTAAAACAATCGCCTATGCACTTATGTTAAGCAGTATCGGCCTATTTATACAACTTAGCTCACACTGGCAATGGCTTGTGTTCGGCCGTGTTGTATTTGCTATTGGGCTATTTTTACTGACCGTGCGTCTGCAAGTCATGTTGTTTGCAATGAGCGAACCACGCTTTTACTCAAGCGACTTTGCCAAGCTTCATTTTATGCAAAATATCGGCGTCATCTGCGCCTCATTTTTAGCGGGAGATTTAGTCTCTCGCTTTGAACTAAACACCCCATTACTGACGGGCTCTGTTGGCTTTGCCATCACTTTATGTTTGTTTTATCTGCTTTTTTTACGCAACAAACATACCTCAACAGACCCTATTCACAGTTATTAATTTTTAAGAGAACACGACTATGAAAAATATTACTGAAACTCATATTAAGCACGCTTTGCTTGGTGATGTAAAAATCAGAACATTAAACCCTGAACACGATCTAACAACGATTATCCCTTGGCTTAAACATCCCCAAGCTCAATTTTGGGGAGCAATGGAACATTCACCCGAAGAGATTTTAGAATTTTATACAACACTCAATAAAGATGAGGCTCAACAAGCCTATTTGCTTGAAATAAACCAAACACCGATTGCTTTAATTGAGATTTACAAACCACACATACTAAAACTTGAGAACCACCTAGCGCTTAAAAACGGCGATTTAGGCATGCATATTTTACTCGCTCCAAAGCAGTTCTCTGTGGCAGGGTTTAGTCTTGCTGTTATGCAGTCGGTGTTAGAGTTTATGTTTAATACCCTCGCCTGTGAGCGAGTGATTGTGGAGCCAGATGTAGCCAATCATAAAATTCATCGTCTTAACTTAAAGGCAGGTTTCAGCCATCATAAAGTTATCAAATTGGGTGAGAAAACCGCATTACTTGGTAGTTTAGAAAAAGATCATTTTAATTACTTACAGCATCTTTCGTCTCGCTTCGACACTTCACAGCAAGGGCCTGCAGTGCAACAATCCACGCCCTCTAGCAGTACTTCTCACCTAGACCAACAGGCTTGGCAATACGCAAACCGTTTACTGATTGCCAAAATGCTCAGTGAGTTTTATCACGAACGACTGTTTAGCTACGACAGTGAAAAATCTAACCATTACGTGTTGCATACCATGGGTGGGCAAAGCTATCAGTTTAAAGGTGAATCAATGCTGCTTAATCACCTACAAGTTGAGCCAAGTAGCATTACTAAAATGGCACTTGATCACAGTCAACCATTAGATGCTATTGCGTTTGTGCTTGAGTGTAATGACAAGTTAAACATAGATAAATCAATGCTTGGCACCTATCTCGAAGAACTCGCGAGCACACTCAGTGGCTTTGCATTTAAATTTAAAAATAATCACTATAGCGCTCAGCAATTAGCAGACGCAGATTTTCAAGTGATCGAAACCCAAATGACCATGGGTCACCCAAGCTTTATTGCCAACAATGGCCGGATTGGTTTTAACTCACAAGATTTTCACCAATATACCCCAGAAGCCGCAAACCCATTTCAAATTATATGGCTTGCCTGTCACAAACAGCACACCACCTTTAAAAGTACCGATGATTATAAATACGAGAGCTTGATTGCCGATGAGCTTGATTTAGCTGAGCGTTTACGCTTTGAAAAAGCACTAACTGAGCAAGGTTTAAAGCCAAGTGACTATCTGTTATTTCCTATGCACCCATGGCAATGGTTTAACAAATTAGTCCATGTTTATAGCTATCACATCTCGCAAAAACATATTGTCTGTTTAGGCTACTCACAAGATAGTTATTTACCGCAGCAATCAATTCGTACCCTGTATAACATCAGCAAACCGCACAAATGCTATGTTAAAACCGCCTTATCGATTTTAAATATGGGCTTTATGCGGGGCTTATCGAGCGCCTATATGAAAGTAACTCCGGCAATAAATCAATGGTTGTTCGACTTAGTAAACCAAGATAGCTATTTAAAATCTCTGAAGTTTCAACCTTTAAGAGAAGTCGCAACCCTTGGCTTTGATGAGCAGTATTACACTCATCCAGCGCTTGGCGATAACCCTTATAAGAAAATGATGGCGGCTCTTTGGCGTGAAAATCCTGCTCAATATATGGACGAGAATGAAAGCCTTGCCACTATGGCAAGTCTGCTTCATATCGATAGCGAAGGCCGTTCATTTGTAAGTGCTAAAATTGCCAAATCGGGGCTTAGTGCTGATAAGTGGCTAGCCCACTACTTACAGGCTTATATGACACCATTGCTACATTGTTTTTACCAGTATGATTTAGTCTTTATGCCACATGGTGAAAATCTCATCGTTCGATTTAATAATCATGTGCCGGTAGGCGTATTCATTAAAGACATTGGTGAAGAAATTGCCTTATTAAATAGTAATATCGAGCTGAATGATGAAATAAAGCGGATTAAGGTAACCATTCCAGAAGGCGTTGCCGTGTTGTCTATTTTTACTGACATTTTCGATTGCTTCTTCCGCTACCTTTCGGCAATTTTAGTAACTGATGGCCTACTGACCGAACAACAGTTTTGGCAAGCCGTCGCCGATACAATTGTTCAGTATCAGGCGAGCCACCCAGCTCTAAAAGACAAGTTTACTGAGCATGATTTATTTGCTGAGTCATTCCCATTGTCATGCTTAAACCGCTTACAACTGCGTAATAATCAACAAATGGTTGATATTACCGACCCAGCTTCAAGCTTGCAGTATGCAGGTGATTTACAAAACCCATTGGCGCAATATGCACTTGCAAACACAACAGCATAATAAGCTTGAGTTAGCCTTACGTCAGCAGTGCTCACTGCTGACGTTCTTAACTCCAACAATCGATGAACAATGGTTTAGCATTCAATGTTTAACTAGCAAGCAATTAACCGATTTAGCTAACTCTATAAAATTAAGAGGAGCAAATGTTACTGAGGGATATGTCGCAATCAATCTCTACTTACAACTGAACTGGCAAGTTATTTACTTATTAGTAGCCTGTGTAGAGCAGCTTGGTTGCATTCCTGATCTGGTCAATATTAAGCAGCGGGTAACAGGCTCACATATTTATGGTTTGGCTAATTTAAATATCATGGCTCAACAAGACTCTTTTAATAATTCAGATTTGATTGAACTGGCAGCCAATCATTTTTTTGACCACCAGCAAGCTTGGTATGATAACGTGCCATTGCAATACAGGCTAAATAAAGGATTATTAAAACGTTTACAAAGTGATACTTTCCACGCAGCGTTAATCGCTTGCTGGCCAGAGAAATCGATAAAATTTATAGCAAAGCGTTTTCAACCATGGCAAAAGCTATGTGGTAAACATCGCTTTAGTGATCAAAACAATAAGCTGACATTTATGCGTAAAACCTGCTGCTTACACTACCAACTTGTAGCCGCTGATTATTGCGCTAACTGCCCGTTAAACAAAAAAGGCACTAGCGCTTGCTAATGCCTTTTTCCAAACGTTTTCTATATAAAGGCTCTAAACCTATTTACTAAGCGCGTTCATCCTTCGGCGATTCCATCACTACATGAGTTGTAATGGTTCGTACTTGTGGGATTGAGCCAAGTACATCAGCATGAAATGCTTTATAGGACTTGAGATCCGCCGTCTCAACTCTCAACAAATATTCGAACGAGCCAGTTACATTGTGGCACTCTTTTACTTCATCAATAAACTCAAGAGCGTGTTCGAATGCTCGCTGAGAGACGGTTGAGTGCTCATTTAAACCAACCCCTACATAAGCGATAAATCCTAGGCCAACAGCCTGATTATTTATAACCGCCCGATACCCCGCAATAACCCCAAGCTTTTCTAGCTCTTGTACTCTACGAAGACATGCCGATGGCGATAAACCCACTTTATCTGCCAGCTCGGCATTGGCAATTCGGCCATTGCGTTTAAGCTCATGCAATATTCTGTCGTTAATTTTATCTTTTTTCATTTTTGATTGTGAACTTTAAATATACACAACAACATTAAGCGCAAAAATTGCGCGCATTACAACTTATAATTGCATCTTAATTCAAATGGAGAGATAGCGATGAGTTTTGAAATTTTAACAGCCTTGGCATTATTTGCTTTGGTATCATCAATCACCCCAGGGCCAAATAACTTAATGTTGATGAGCTCAGGTGCTAACTTTGGCTTTAAAAGAACCACACCACATTTACTTGGCGTGACGCTTGGCTTTATGTTGATGCTGGTTTTAGTGGGCCTTGGCATCATGCAGCTATTTGACTTGTTTCCACCAAGCTATTTGATATTGAAAGTATTTTGCATTGTTTACTTGCTCTATCTGGCGTTTAAAATTGCCACAAGTAACGCACAACAAAAAGCCAGTAGTGAAAATAAGCCGTTTACTTTTATTCAGGCTGCACTATTTCAATGGGTGAACCCAAAAGCGTGGGCAATGGCATTAAGCGCGGTTAGTTTATATGCCCCAGATAAAAACCTCACCTCAGTGTTAATCGTAAGCCTCGTATTTGGTTTAATTAACCTACCTTGTGTCAGCTCGTGGACTCTACTTGGCGAAAAGCTACAACACTGGCTCGCCAGCCCAAAGCGCTTAAAAGCATTTAACTACCTAATGGCAATTCTATTAATCGCTTCAGTGATGTTTAGTTTGTTTTAAATGATTATTAAGATTGAAATACCAATTCACTTGATTAAGTGAATTGGCTTGGATCTAAACTACATAAATTCAAACTGCTCAACAGTTGCGAGCTTTAATTTGTCTATATCTTTTTTGGCCGCTTTACAATGACGACGTAACTTTGAAGGAACATCTTTATCTGCAACAAGGTTTTTTAGCATAGCTTGATAACGCATCGTTTGTGCATTGGCAATAATTTTACAATAGTACGCGACACCATCTAGCATACGCCCATCGACAGTATATTTATTTTGCCAGAGCTTATTCGCTAATGCGTCTAGGTATTGCTCTTTATAAACACCGATATTATAAAATTTCTTACCAAGGATTTGAGTTTCGGTACCATCAGCTTGGTTCACTACATCAACAAACTGATAATGCTCTTGGCTATTAACATTATAAGTTAACTTTGAGTAAAATTGCCCATCTGCAGGTGACTTAACCATTTGAACACTGCCAAGATCTGTAAAATGAAATATTTGTATTTCAGGCTTGTTATTAAAAAAGCCTTTTTCAATATAACGAATATGATCAGGCTCACCTAACTTCTTAGTAATAGCTTCTGCGCTTAGCCCCTGCTCAAGAAAAAACAATGGGTTATCAAATGACTCTGTTGTGATATCAACCTGCTTTTTAATAGTCGCTTGCGTTTTTGGCGGCTCGGGAAGTACAACTTTACCCTTAACTAATTTGGCGATTACAGCTGTACTCTTATCAGGATCACCTTTTAAAACAACAGCATCAGATACTTGCTCACCAGCGCTATTTGTAAGCCAAACAGACGAAAAGTCACTACTCAAATATCCCTTTACTAGATAGCTTTGTCCTGCTTCTGGAATAAAAGATACATCACCTGTAACAATGTAATTCGTTCCTGAATTAAACATATAGTTAATAGGTGCGGCATGATGGACCTGCGCTACTAGTGTTAGTGTCATTTCCTCTGCTGGTACTTTTCGGCTAAACCCCACTGGTGACAGAACCATACCTTGTCCATAAGTAGCTTGGTTTGTTGCCCTAATAGCGTTATTGACATCTTTACCATTCACTTTACTCAAGTAAAAGAAGCGACCTGTACTAGTTGCCATGGTTCTGAAGGTATCATCTATAGTTGCTGTTTCGCCCTGATATCCTTGAGGAACAGGGTTATAAGTTGTCATACAAGCAGATAAAGTTGATACAAAGAATAAAATAGCAAAGATTTGTATTAATTTTTTCATATTTTTAAATTCTATATTTAATAGTAAATTCTAAATTAAAATGCTTAAGCTATGTGCATAGTGAGGCTTTAAGCATATTAAATACAAACAGAGGCATGATTCTATTTTTCTTAAAGAAAACGTGAGGAACTTACTTAAAAGTGGCACAAGTTGAAACATCCATGTTTTGCGCAACGTACTTTATCAGCTTTCAGCTGCTTGTTCACTAAAACCGTATAATCTAATTAACAATTCTAACCGTAATAAATTGAAGACTATTTTTCACACGGCACTAAAAAGTCGACATGGTAATGCTCATCATGTCGCACCCAGGATGGTTTAGTCGAAAACTGAATATGCTCTTTTAAATAATCGGCATACTTGGTTTTATAAAGCCCAGCTTGCAGGCTTGGGGCAAAGATCACGCGCCAAAGATCGTAACCTTTTGCTGTTGCCGATTTATGTAGCTCAACAATATGAGCTGCTAAAGCGGTGTAATCAACCTTAAACTGTTCAAACTGGCCTTGTTTATCAAATTCAATATCGTAGCCAAAACGATTAAACACATGTGTAGGCAAATGAACTGATTGCCCCTTTTCGTTAACAACCGGCGTCATAAAATCAACCGACAAGCCATTTTGATGGGTTTTATGCGGGCTAAATTTCCCGCCATTTTCTAAGCCCGTTTCAGCGTATTTGTATCGTTTATCAGGATGGGATTTCTGGAGCGCTTGGTAGGCATCAACAATGATGTTTTTTACCTGCGAATGAACATACGTACGCCCTGCCAGCTCTGCTATTTTGCTGTAACTGGTAAAGTTATCACCCTTGCTGGGTAGTTTTACTGCATTACGCACATAGCCATTGGCAGTCGTTCCACCACAGACGCTATTAGCCAAAACCGATCCAGAGCAAAATAATAAGGCTAAAACTAAACATGTTTTCATTGCAGTAGCTTCTTTAAAAATTTAAAGCTTAGTGACCTGTGAATGAACGAAAAGTGAAAACTCTGTCTAGCTTTCAATAAGTTAGCTAATTTGATTGAAAAAAGTAAAAACTTTTTGGAATAAACCTTTCACCCACTCGTTACCTCTATGTCAATTCGCAAAAAAAGGACGAGACAATGACAAACTTCAAACAATCACTTATCGCAATCTGTGTCGTAACTGCAACAGGCTTTTCAGCGGCTTCATCAGCAGCTGACGTGCAACTATCAGTAGCATCTGAGCAGCAAACAGCAAATAATAGTCAAGTTTCGACTGATTCAAACCAAGCAACGTCGAATACGACACTGATACAATCAACTCAAGTGTCGGGCTCGGCAACAACACAAAATTCATCAGCTGGTGTGAATACTGAAAGCTCAAATAGCGGACAAGCAAATAATCAAACAACGCTTGAAAACGATGAGCAGCAGCCTGCGGAAACTATGCCCGAGCTTGGTTTAACAAACTCAGTATCAAGCGCTTCTCAAGCAGCCAATACCGTAGCGCTAGCAGGTGAGTCAATGCTGTCAACTGCGACAACTGCTGTTAGTAATGTGGCCGTCGCGAACACAAATTCGAACACAACTAACGCAATGCAAAATCAATTGACTCAGCAAACAGATGTATTAGCGTCTTTAGAGCCTAGTGAGCTAAGCTCTGCTGGTCTAAGTCAAGCCTCGCAAATCACTAATGACCTGCAATCATCACTGATTAGTAATGTACAACAAGCTGCAATGAGCTCTGTACAAAGTAGTGTTGAGCAAACCATTTCATCAACTGTTAGCAACAGCGTCAATCAACAAGTTGCTGAGCAAGTATCCGCAGCGACGACTACCGAAGTCGTTAATAACATTCAAAACAGCTTGAACTTAGGCCTTTAACCAATAGCGTGCCGGGTTATCCCCCGGCGCTCCTTTAGGAGATTATTATGCGTACAATTAATAAGCTCATCACCTTAAGTGCGTTAACCACAAGCATTCAAGTATTTGCTTCGGATGCAACTTTTCATGCTGATGCACAAATTGGCTTAACGACTAACTCCGATTTAGCCATTAAAGAGTTAGATGATATTTCTTCACAAAGTGATACGGGTTCAATACTTAAAGCTGGCGTTAGCGCTGAGTTACATGCAACTGACAACCTTAAGTTCACACCAAGTTATCGATACGAGCAAACAAATTATCACCAGCTTGATCAGTATGACTTGGCATTGCATCAATACAGCCTTGATTCTAGCTATAGCCTTTCTGGTACTGATGTAGGTATTCGTTATGACGGCGCTTTAGCAAAAGTAGCAAAAGAAACATTTTTAACCTTGGATCAAGCAAGTTTGTATGTGGGCCATTACGTTAATCCAACAACCTATCTGCGCACTGCGATTAGGGCTTCAGATAAACAATTCGCCACACAGTCAATGCGCGATGCAAAAGGGTTAGGGCTTGATTCGAACCTGTATTACTTTATTAACCAGGGTAAAACGATGCTGCTTTTAGGCGCTAGTTTAGATAGAGAAAATGCTGATTCAGAGCAATTTAACTTTAAAAGTTGGGGCTTAAATACGGGCATCACTCATCGTTTTAAAGCGTTTGATATAAGCAATAAAGCAGGATTAAGCTGGCGCTATCAAGATAAAAACTACCAAGAAGTTATCAACCAGCCACTTACACAAAGCGAGCCATCTCGGGATGAAAGTCGCAGTGTAGTCAGCGCATTTTGGCAGCTTTCTGTTTTTGACTCTTTGCAAATTGTTACTGAAGCAGAGTACGGCGATTATCAATCTAAGCTGGCAGCAAACACCTATACCCAAAGTATTGCTTCGCTGTCATTAAAAGCCAGCTTTTAATCAATTACGCCATGTCCAAACACCGCATCTTTGCCTACTTCACCTAAATCATTCGCTTGTTGCTGTAACGCCTGGTAAATGTTTTTAGGAGAAGCATTTGGCTTTGCCGCTAAGCATGCAGCCGCCGCTGAAATACGCGGCGCGGCAACAGAGGTTCCAGATTCCCGACCAAGATCCCCCCCAGCTTTTAACGTCATGACATTGACGCCTAATGCCGCAAAATCAATATAATTACCTTTGTTTGACCAGCGATAAATTCGGTTTTGGCTATCTAGTGCCGTGACAGCAATGACATGTTGGTATGCCGCAGGATAAAGTGGCAGCGCAGCAGGTCCTTCATTGCCTGCAGCCGCCACTAAAGTTACTTGTTTAGCCGCTGTAGCATTGATTGCTGCCGCTAAAATAGCGTTGTCGGGCCCAGTAAAACTCATATTGATAACAGGCACCTCGTTAGCAACCAACCAATCAAGTGCTTCAACTATTGCAGCTAATGTCGCCCCTTGTGATAAATCAGACTGCTGATAAAACACCGCCGCGCTGTATAATGTTGCCTCAGTTAATAACGGCATGAGCTGCTCATACTTACCTACCAAAACGCCAGCAACCGCAGTGCCGTGCAAATCGGGTGAAACTAAGTCATTTGCAAGAAATGACTGCATTTTTATCTGTGTGTTACTAAATCCCGGATGAGTCGTATCAATCGCACTATCAATCATGCCAATTTTTACAGACCAGTCACACATTGCTGTAAGCTTTTTTGTAGACGCATCTTGTTGAGAACCATTTTGCGCTTGATAAATATGATTTCTGTCCAGTAACGCTGCATCATCGAGTGAAAGTAAACGTTGCAAATGCGCTTTTGAATCGTAATTGGTCGGGACAACAAACCGCACTAATGACAAACCCAATGACGTGTATTGTTTAGTGACGATAATTTGCGCGCCAATTTGCAACAGTTTTTCTTGATGCTGTTCATTCGCCAGCATTATCCATTGCCTTTCAACTGCACGAAAACCATGCTCAACATCGACTTCAACAAATGTAGGAGCCTGCAACTGATTAAGTATCTCTAGCCTTTTGGGTAGCGAGGTCACAATGGCTGTTGCGTCGTCGATTAACTCATGTTTGCGTATGCTTTCTACTTGGCTGGTTATGCGCGGTTCAAGTTGATTAATAACAGGATCTACCTGTTCTATCACACCATTTATTGGCTTGATAATCGCAGCTGATAGCGTACTTGAAGTAAACAGCAAACTACTTAAAATGACTGATTTCAATTTCATGTTACAGTGACTTCTCATTTAGTTAGGTACTACTATAACGTTTCAGTGAAAGAAAAATTGCATTTATTGGGAATAAAACTTTTTCTTGCTCGTTATAGTAGTGTGAGTTGGCTGAATCATTGATGAGTTATTTCATTAATCGGCCCTTGCCCTAACCAATAAGGGAAACTATGACAAATACAGTAACCAGTTTATTACCAGCGCTGCGACGTTTTGCATTTTCGCTTACCGGCAATCAAGCAGATGCCGATGATATTGTACAAATGACCATCGAGAAACTTTTACAAAAAGGCATGCCCGATGATATTGAACCACTAAAATGGGCTTTCAAGATCTGTCGCAATGTTTGGATCGACGAATACCGCTCGCAAAAAGTGCGCTTAAAGGCAGTTCAAAATACAGAACTTCAAGAACCCATCTGTGACGATGAACAAGAGAGTTTCGCAACCCAAGAGACTTTGCAGCGGGTAAATAACGCTTTAACAACCTTGCCAGATGAACAACGCGCTATTGTATCCCTCGTGGCAGTGCAAGGTATGGCTTACAAAGATGTTGCGCACACCCTCGAAATACCTGTTGGCACCGTGATGAGTAAATTGTCACGAGCCAGAGCTGCACTTTATCAATTAATTAAGCCTGATTTCACTAAGGAAAACGCATGAAGATTGATGACCAAACACTCAGTGCTTTTTTAGACAATGAATTACCAGCAAACGAAATGGACGCAATACGTAATGCAATTGCTGAAGATGAGCAACTCGCTTTACGCCTAGCTGAACTATCTGAAGTTGACATGCTCGTTAAACAACACGCAGCACAGATTGATGCAATGCCCTTGTCTGATGAACTTGCACAAACAATCGAGCAACATAATAAAGAGAATGTCGTTTCGCTATCTAAATGGCAGCAAATTAAACTAGCTGGTCGCAAACAAATGGCCGTTGCAGCAAGTATTGCGGTGCTTTTTACAGTCGCTATTGCTAGCTTTGTTCAACAACAAGGTTTGGAACAACCCATTGCCAACGCATTAGATCAACAACTGAGTGGTGACAACACACTATTAGATACAAACAGAAGCCTAACTGCACAGCTTAGCTTTGTTAATACTAATGGCGATTTTTGCCGCCAATACACGCTGTATTCTAAAACTACCCAGCAAACACATATTGCTTGTAAACAACAAGGAATTTGGCAGCTTCATGCATCGAGCGAGCAACGCGCAATGTCAAGCCAAAGCTATCGCTTAGCAAATAAAACACCTGCGCTTGATAGTTACATCGACGAGCACATTCAAGGCCAACCGTTAGATCGTAACGCCGAACAACAAGCACTAAATAACCATTGGCAATAAGCGAGACAATCATGAAACACGTATTATTAGCTTATATTGCCATTGTATTAATTGGTTGCACCAGCAGCCAACATTCGAATGATAAAAACATTCCTGGCCTAACAACTAAGCAGCTTGCAGATAATCAATATATCCTTCGATACGAGACTCGTCACGGTTCAAAGCGCTCAGCGCTTGAGCAAAGTATGCTGCAAGCCGCCAACATTACGATAGACACCGGTTATGACTGGTTTCTCGTTGCCGAGCAGGCAGTTGATGTTGAGCGTTCCAAGCCCACTAACAAACCACGTTTTGAGCAAAGAGCACACTGCGGTTTATTAACCTGCACAAGTCAAACTTCGCCAGCACTGCATGAGTCAACGTTATTAGAGCGCACAATCATCATACAATTAACAATCATTTTAGGAAAAGGCATAAAACCAAGTGAAAAAGCGCATGATGCTTATACGCTAATTGAACAAGCTAATAATCCATAAAATTAATATTTAAAGGTAAAAATTATCCTCATTACATCTTTTTACCTACTGCTGAACTGCATAAGTAATTACACCGTTAATCACTAATACTTTGATCTCACTTAAGTGAAATTAACTAGATAAGCGCTAAACTTACCACAACTTGATTAATTGTAAGGATGTAGCCATGACACACCTAGTTAGTGATTTAATGACGCCAGACCCATTTGCTATTAGCGCGCAAAATACCCTGCATGATGCTCATAATCTAATGAAAGAGAAAAATGTTCGTCATATCCCTGTGATCAATGAGCATGGTGGTTTGGTGGGCATGTTAACGCAAAAAATCATGATTGCTCAGGTAATGAATATCATGGCTAATTACAGTGCCAGCGCCCTCGAACGCAAGGAAAAGCAAACTAAAGTGGTTGATATTATGGCTACCGATTTTACCAGTATCTCGCCAGAGCAACCGCTACACGAAGTTGCTAAGTTTTTTGTTGAAAACCGTCATGGCTGCATGCCTGTGGTTGATAAAGATAACAACCTAGTGGGCATTCTAACCTCATCTGATTTTGTTCGTTTAGCGGCGGCTTTACTTTCTTAAGTCGTAACTTTGTATCTGCACACTGAATTTTTTACAGAAGGTGTGCAGAGTTTTCATACTTCTTCTTAGCTAGTATCACCCTCTCTCAAGACTTAAATAAAATTAATCTATTAAATTCAGAACCTTATAATTTAAAAATTATTAGGCACAACGCTTGCTTCTGTGTAATTACACATGCTTTTTAGATTAAAAGCGAAAGGAAATTTACAGATAATCTCGGAGGAGTAATGAGTAATTCATCATCAAAAATCGCAGAATTTACAGCACCGGGGGTTAAAGACCAAGCTGCAGCGGACACGATTGCTATTCTAGACCAACGCATGGTCGCTTTAATCGATTTACACCTCACTTTAAAACACATTCATTGGAATGTTGTTGGTCCTAATTTTATTGGTGTACACGAAATGTTAGACCCACAAGTAAGCGCAGTGCAAGAGATGACTGACACGATTGCAGAGCGTATTGCAACCATGGGCGGCGTACCTGTTGGCACACCTCAATCAATTGTAGAACGCCGTACTTGGCAAGATTATTCAATTGGTAAAGGCTTAGTTACTGACCACCTAACAGCGCTTGATAAAGTGTATAACGGTGTTAATAAAGACCACCGTGCAGCTATCGATAAGCTTGGTGAGCTAGACCCAGTTTCTGAAGATATGATCACCGGCCAACTGGCTGATTTAGAACAATTCCAATGGTTTGTTCGTGCACATATCGAATCGTCTACCGGCGAATTGAAAGGTTAAACCCCCTAGGTCTATCCGAAGACCCCTTGCCCAGCATTTGCTGGGCTTTTTTATGCTTTGTTACAACCAACCTTTATGTTTAAAGAACAAGTAAGGTGCAAAGCCAGACAGCAACATAATGCCAATTGCAAACGGGTAACCCCATGCCCATTGCAGTTCAGGCATACTGTTAAAATTCATCCCATAAATACTGGCGACAACGGTTGGAGGTAAAAACACCACTGAGGCGATAGAGAAGGTTTTGATAATTTGGTTTTGTTCGATGTTAATAAAACCCTGAGTCGAGTCCATTAAGAAATTCACCTTATCAAACAAAAATGTACAGTGAGACATAAGGGTATCAATATCGAGTACAATTTCACGTAGTGATTCGCGGTCTTCTGTCGGCGCTCCAAGGTGGCGCAGTAAAAACGAAATATTCCGGCGCGTATCCATCAAACATAAACGCACCTTACCGTTATTATCTTCAAGGCGAGAAATTCGGCTAACGGCTTCTTCTAAGTCAGAGTCATCCTCTTCAAGTACATAGGCACTGAGTTTTTCTAACTGATGATGCATGTCTTCAAGCATATCAGCGTGGTTTTCGACTTTTTGGTCAAATAAAGTCACCAAAAGTTGCTTTGGATTATCACACGCCACTTGCCCTTTCCGAGCACGTAGTCGTAATAGACGAAAATCGGCTAGTTCATCATCGCGGATTGTCAGCAAACAGTTGTCTTGTAACAAACAAGCTACGGTTACCGTATTAAAGCGCCCTTCGTTTGGTGACATGAAAAGCGCATGCACATGCAAGCCTTCATGGTCGATAAAGCAACGGGAAGAGGCCTCGATTTCTTCAACATCATCAGCGCCGGGTAAGGTGATATTAAGGGTGCTTGCCAGCGCTTGTCGTTCTTCTTCAGTCGGATTTATAGTATCAATCCAATGGGCATTCTTAATAGCGGTTGCAAGAGGCATATCAGCAGCTGGCTCTGTTTCTGTGATCACACCTTGGTCTATAGAAAAAAATCGTAACATGCGCCCTACTTAAAAAATAAAATTATTTAAAGAATTTAGATGTTTCAAAAACAAACAATATATCAGTGTTTTTATGGAGCAAGCCATTAAAATAGCTTGGCAAATGCAAGCTGGTTTCGCCCAGATGATTTAGCACTATAAAGTGCATTATCAGCTCTTTTCATTAACGATATTAAGTTTTCTTTATGAGGACGGTCCCAATCAGCTACCCCTAAACTAACTGTAATCTTTAGCGGTTGCTCAGCGTAATTAATTGTCATCTTTGCGACAGATTTACGGAGCAATTCTAGCTTCTGTTTTGCCTCTACCACTCGCGTGTTTACCAAAATTAGAGCAAACTCTTCGCCCCCTAAACGACCTAGTAAATCCTCTTGCCTTAAAGTTTTCTTGACTAGGTTTGCAAAACTTACCAATAC
This sequence comes from Pseudoalteromonas sp. BZK2, assembly GCF_014349195.1. Taxonomy (NCBI): domain Bacteria; kingdom Pseudomonadati; phylum Pseudomonadota; class Gammaproteobacteria; order Alteromonadales; family Pseudoalteromonadaceae; genus Pseudoalteromonas; species Pseudoalteromonas sp. BZK2. Next base: position 92,974 of record NZ_JACSOG010000009.1, read on the forward strand.
CTCATCTCCAGCAGCATGACCGTATGTATCATTAATTTTTTTGAAGTGATCTAAGTCTAAATAAGCAAATACAACTGGTTGATTATTACTTTGACACATTTGCAATAGTTCATTCCCTTGAGCTAGAAACTCTCGACGAGATAGCAATCCTGTTAAATGATCATACATTGCTAGTTTTCGATGTGTTTCCTCTAATTTTTGAACTTTAATCATCAAACCACTAATAGACCATGAAACGATTGGTGCAGTAACTGCAGGAGCAATTGTCGCTATAATAAAAATGATAGGCATCATTTCTGTCCCTGTAGCAAGAAGAATCAAGAAAGTAATCAGTAAAGAAATTGCAATACTAATCACAGTAATAAAAAGCATCCTAAGCCAACGGCTTTTTTCTCTTTCTCGATAATCCATTAAAGTTCGTTCTGTTTCATAAAAACGCCTCATGCAAGCCTCCCGCCCTCAAAGTAATAGATGATCGAGTATAATCTAAATTTCATCCAACAAGACTAGCACAAAGAGTTGAACTACGAAGTTACACCCTCAAACACATATTGATTGTGATAACTATTTTCATTTGCATTTAATTAATTATAATAGGGCTACTATCATTCAAGTGAGTGCAAATATGAAATACTTAAGCGTCATGTTATTACTGCTTTCAAGCTCAGTCTTCGCTGAGCAACGAATAGTAAGTGCCGGAGGAACATTAACAGAAATTATATTCGCGTTAGGTCAGCAGCAAGAGCTAGTAGGTGTTGATCAATCGAGTATGTATCCAAAAGCGGCCACAGAGTTACCTCAGGTTGGGTATTACCGCGATCTTGCTGCGGAAGGTGTACTTTCTTTACGCCCAACGGCACTTTTTGCACTTGAAGGAACTGGCAGACCTGAAGTATTGAAACAAATCAGTTCGACTGGTGTAACGTTAAAAACCTACCCTAAGCCAGACTCTATCAGTGAGCTAAATAGCTTAATTACTAATTTAGGTAATGAATTAGGTGCGCAAGAGCAAGCACGTGCTTTAAATCAAAAAATCCAAAATAGCTTACCTGAAAAATCTTCGCTTACTGGTAAAAAAGCACTTTTTCTATTATCGGCCAATGATAGAGGCTTAGTTGCTGCCGGTACTGATACCGTGCCGCAAATGTTGTTTGAATATACTGGAATTAAAAACTTAGCGCAGACTCACTCAGGCTTTAAACCATTAAATAGAGAGATCCTTGCCGTAGAGCAACCCGATTTTATTATTGCACCTGCTCATGTCGTTTACTCATTAGGTGGTAAAGATGCATTTTGTAAGCTGCCCGCTTTATCTTTATTAAAAGCAGCACAAAACTGTAAGTTACTGGTTATGGATAGTTTATTATCATTGGGGTTAACACCAAGAATAGCGATTGCAATTGAGCAAGTTAGTGAATATCGCAATAAGCTATGAACGGTTCAATTACTTTACCAATAGAGCTAAGAACAAGGCTTTTTCCTAATAAATGGATAGTCCTTTGCGTTCTGAGTATTGCCGCCTTATCTTTACTAAGTATTGGTTTTGGCCCCGCCGGCTGGGACTGGCGTTTAGCTATTGCTTGGCTTGCGCCAGAGCACTTTACACAGTTTGACCCGTTACAAATTAATGTTGTTACGCAAATTCGTTTACCACGTTTTATGTTAGCAGTAATGATTGGTTTAGTGCTGGCTCAAACTGGCACGGCAACTCAAGCCCTGTGCCGTAATCCACTTGCCGACCCATCTATTATTGGTATTAGTTCAGGCGCTGCAGTTATTGCAGTGGCATTTATCGCACTGGGTGCGAAATTTGATTTTCAAGCCGATAAATATTTACCTTATGCCGCATTTTTAGGTGCATTGGCTGTCACGCTTTTTGTTTACCTTATCGCTAAACAGGCCGGTCAAGTTAATGTGACGACCTTGATTTTGGTCGGTGTAGCAGTAAACGCTCTTGCCTTTGCATTAATAGGGTTATTAAGTTTTTATGCTGATGACAGTGCGCTGAGGTTAATAAACTATTGGACTATGGGCTCACTTGGCGGTGCTACGTGGACTAATTTAAATCAAGCATTACCACTGTTACTTATCAGTGCAATTGGCCTGTGGTATTTAAAAGAACCTATGAATTGTTTGCTGCTAGGTGAATCACAAGCTCAGTATTTAGGAATAAACACGCAGACTCTTAAATTTCAAATCATTATTTTAGTTGCATTAGGTGTGGGAGCAAGTGTCGCAATGACAGGCTTAATCGGGTTTGTTGGTTTGGTTGTTCCGCATATTGCAAGGCTTATGGTGGGTCCCCATTTACGGGTTATGATGCCTTTGTGTATGTTGCTTGGCATTATCGTTTTATTACTCTCTGATTGGCTCGCACGCACATTAGTCATGCCAGCAGAACTTCCTATTGGGATAATCACCGCCCTACTTGGTGCGCCTTTGTTTATCTACCTTATTTTAAAAAGTAAGCAAGGAGGCGCAATTGCTTAGTTTTAATAACTTAAGTGTTAATTACGGCGAAAAAGCCATCTTGCAAGATTTAACTGGTGAGATTAAAGCAGGTCAATGTGTGGGCTTAATTGGTGAAAATGGAGCTGGAAAATCGACCTTGCTCCACACTCTAGCCGGAAGTCATCCTTATCAAGGTGAAATACTGCTCCACAACCACCCCTTAGCAAAATTTAGCCAAGCTAAACTGGCCCATCAACGTGCCGTTGTTATGCAGTCTCAGCAGCTAGGTTTTGCATTCACAGTGCAAGAGCTTGTTGCAATGGGGCGCTACCCTTACAAAGAAACAACGCAGCACTGTGCTAAAAAAGTAGCTCAATACATTGATTTTATGGAGCTGGGACACCTGAGAGATCGTCGTGCCACGGCTTTATCGGGCGGCGAGTTACAACGAGTGAGTATGGCACGTTGTTTAGCGCAACTCGATGCATTTAGTGATGATGCTCAGCCGAAGCTCATGTTATTAGATGAGCCAACTTCAGCGCTCGATATGCGCCACCAGCATGCTTTATTGGGTTGTGTTAACAAGTTTGTTGAGCAAGGCAATGCCGCCATTATTGCAATCCACGACTTAAATTTAGCAAGTCTTTATACCAGCGACATTATTATGTTGCATCAAAAACACATTTTGGCGTCTGGCAGAACATCAGATGTCCTCACTGAACATAATTTAAAACACATTTACGCCATGCCTTTGTATGTTAAGTCACATCCACTGCATGACGCCCCAATGATTTATTCTCAACGTCAGGAGTTTTCATGAGAACACAAGCCGTCAACGACGCCAAGCAATTGGTATACAAAAAAAATAGCGGAGTAATGTCTACCCTTTCATATAATTTACGCGGCTATCCATTTGGCTCTGTAACTCCTTACATGTGTGATGAGCAAGGAAAACTGTATTTTTTTATCAGCGATATTGCTCAACACACTAAAAACCTAGTTCACGACAAGCGCATGAGTCTAACAATATTTGATGCAGCGCAAACAGGCGATCAAAACGAACATGGTCGAGTAACCATCGTGGGTGATGGCTCATTAGTTCCAGCAGAACATGCTGAAGTATTACTCAACAAATATATTGCTTTATACCCAGAAGCTGACTCTTATCGTAGCGCTCATGACTTTAACTTATGGCAATTAGACCCTGTTCGCATTCGCTATATAGGCGGCTTTGGCAAGATTTTTTGGATTGAAAAAGATGAATGGCTTACATCAGAAAAAGCATGGGATGACAACCAAGAGCTGCATATGATCAATCATATGAACGAAGACCACAAAGATGCAATGTCCTTAATTCTAAATCATCACTACCATGTTGACGACACAGCACCAGTAATGAATGGTTTGCTACCGCAAGGCTGCTACATCAGAAGCCATAACAAGAACTACTACATCCCTTTTAATGAGGTATGTGATAACCCTCAAGCAGTACGAAAAGCACTTGTTCAACTAACTAAAGATGCACGTGCCACTGTGTAAATATGTTCATTTAAGGAGAATACCATGAAGAAAATTTTAGGCTCTATTTTGTTTATTCTTGCAGCTTCAGCAAATGCTAATGAATGTGAACTAACAATTGAATCAAACGATATGATGCAGTTTTCAACTAAGTCATTAACTGCCCCAAAAAGCTGTAAAGAAGTGACGGTAACACTAAAACATACTGGCAAATTACCAAAAAATGCCATGGGCCATAACTGGGTGCTTTCTAAACAAGCAGATATTCCAGATATCGCCAGCGATGGCATGGGCGCAGGGCTTGACAAAAATTACCTAAAAGAAGGTGATAGTCGTGTACTTGCTGCAACTAAAATTATAGGGGGTGGCGAACAAACCAGCGTAACCTTCGCAAGCAACCTTTTAAAAGAGGGCGAAAATTATGCATTTTTCTGCTCATACCCTGGTCACTACGCAATTATGCAAGGGACGTTTACCTTAATTTAAACCTTATATTTTCACCAATAGATAGCCAGCTAGTTTGCTGGCTTTCTTGACTTAAGTTAATCGCTATTCACCCCAATTGCAGGTTTTAATATTGCCGATAGAATACCCAATAAAAATATACCACCAATTGTTAACTGATGTGTTTTGTAACATTTATCTCGTTTCCTTTTGATTTTAAATCACCTAATCTGGGCACATATCTGCAAGGAGAGAACAATGAAAGACTTACAAAAATTAGTGGGTAATTTAAATAAATCAGGCGCGCTGAATGGCTTTTTGGGTGGTGTTGCCGGCGGTGGGCTAACGAGCTTGATGGGCGGAAAAAGTAAAAAGAGCAGTAAAAAAGCCGTTAAATACGGAGCATTGGCTGCTGTAGGTGGTCTTGCCTGGAAAGCCTATAAACAATATTCAGAGCAAAAATCAGCCCCAGTTCAGCAAACTAGTTCACGTGGTTTTGATTTTACTCCCGCCACGCTGCCTGAGCAGTCATTCACTGATACAATCGACGATAATCACAGTGATGGGCAATTATTACTCATGCGCGCTATGATTGCAGCTGCCTATGCTGATGGCCACATTGATGAAACCGAAAGACAAAAAATCTTCGCACAAGTAGAAACAATGCAATTGTCAGTGCAAGAAAAAGCCATGCTGTTTGATGAGCTAAGAAAACCAATGCAACTATCAGAGTTAGTTGCCGCTGTGCCAAACGCACAAATGGGTATTGAAGTATATGCAGCCAGTGCCAGTGCAATTGATTTGAACCAAACAGTTTCTAAACACTACTTAGACACATTGGCCAATCAGTTATGCATTCCTAGCGAACTGGTAATGAGTATTCATAGAGAACTTAACACTATTAGCTAAACCATTAACATTATTAGTTATTAGATACAAAAGAACGCCAGCAAAAATTAAACTTAGTTCTGTTTATATGGATATTTTGCAAGTGACGTACAGCAGCGTCATCGCACAAAATAAAATATCAAAATACAATCAAAAAAAAATGGCCACAATTAACATGTGGCCATTGAAACGCTAAAATACTATAGAGCTTATTGCAGCCACTAATTCATTTTATTGTATTAGTGCTATTTCTTTGAATATCACGAATCCCTTGCTTACCTTCTTTTTCCAAAGCAGCAATTTGTTCAGGTGTACGACACACGCGAGTAGCAATATTGCTGCCAGTCGGTTTTTCCATTTTACAAATTAAGCCATCGTTACTTGCTTGTTCTTTACCTGAGTTTGCGCATCCAGATAAAGCTAAACCAACCAAGGCCAACATTAAAAACCTCATAAACAAACTTCCTTTTAAAACTAACTAAAACTAATAGATAATCATGAAAACGAGCCGCCACTATAGCAATTCATTATCAACATGAAAAACGCTAATGTGCTTTTTTAGTCCCATAACGGATCATATCTTTACCGTTTTCATAAACATCATTACTTACGTAACGACCCAATAGCAGCTTATGACTATCATCAAGCACCGCAACAAATGGGCGACCATCACTATTGTTTGTAGCAAGTGCAACTCCGGCTACGTTCTCAAGCCCTAAACCGCCATTTTCAACTAGGCGTAAAAACGTTTCTAACTCATCTAATGTTTCAATTACATCGTTATCGTTAATCATCTCAAATACTCAGTGTTGCAAATGCGCGTAGCATAGCAGGATTCAAAATAAGGTGCTAATTGGCGTGTCTAAGAAACTCTATAAAATGTCGTTTTTTTGCAATATTAAACAATGCATAAGCACTAAGCTCGTTGAAAATATTATTTAAGGATCATTTATGAAACGAGCTAACTATTTTTCTTTACAACCACTGCTAATAAAGCACCTAATGGAACAAGAGCAACTTATAAAACAGGCTGCCGAAACGACTTTCAGCTTAAAAACATGGGAGCTTATTAAATTAAGAGTGTCGCAACTTAATCAATGTGCTTTTTGTATTGCGATGCACACACAACAAGCAAAAGACTATGGTGAAACTACGAACCGTATTATTGGTTTATGTGCTTGGAAAGATATGCCCTTTTACACTAACCAAGAACAACTTGCGCTAACTTTGTCAGAAAAATTGACACAAGCACAGCCAATTGATGATACTTTCTACCAATCGCTAGTTAAAGAATTTACAGACGAAGGGTTAGTCGCTCTCACAATCGCTATTAATGCCATTAATAGTTGGAACCGTATTGTGAAAATGTTTAAACCTGAAGTGGAGTTTAATGAGTAACCACCTTACCTTAGAACTGATGACCCCTAAAGGTGATATTGCCCAAAGTATTCAAGCTATTTGGTTTGCCAGGGCGAATTTTCAAGGGGAGCAATGGCTTGCTTGTGACGGAGCTACAGGTGTTATATTTCCTGTTGCAGGTGAGCTACTGCTTGATGACCATCAGTTGCTCCCCCCTTATGCATTCCAACAAACATCTACACATGCTTCTAAACTTACTTTTTCAGAAAATGCTGTGTTCTGTGGTATTCGTTTTAACCCGACCGTATTGCCTGAACTTGAACGCTCTGCACACCCTATCGTCGCAAAGAGCTCATTAAATGCTATAGCAAAAACCTTGCAACAGAGTGCCAACCTCGAAAAGTTTGTGACCTTGGTCAAATCGTATTTCACTAGCCAGCACAGATTAAATCAACATAATAAACACTCAAAACATTTAATCCGTAATCTCATTGAGTTAACGCCTCTCGAAACGGCTTATCAGCGTGCCCCACTGAGTCAACGTCAGCTTGAAAGGCAGGTTAAGGAGCAATGTGGTGTCACACCTAAATATTTTGAACGTATTTACCGAGTAAAACTGGCTAAACAAGCAATTAAGGAAAACCCTGAGCAAAGCTTTGCAGATATTGCTGTAGAGTGTGGCTTTACCGATCAGCCCCATTTAATCAAAGAGTTCAAAGCAATAATGCACGTCACCCCGGCAAAATACCGCAAGTTATTAAAAGACGCTCAAACTAAACAAACAAAACTCATTTTGCGTTAGTCATCTTCAAAACGCAGAATATCACCTGGCTGACAACCTAAGTGCTTACAAATTGCATCTAAGGTTGTAAAGCGTACAGCTTTAGCTCGCCCAGCCCTAAGAACGGATAAGTTTTGTGGCGTAATACCTATCGCTTCAGCTAATTCTGTAGATTTCATTTTTCGCTTAGCTAACACAACATCTAAATCAATAATAATCGCCATTAAATCACTAACTCTTGCTCTTCTTGTAGTTGCTGTGCTTGGCCCATAATCCAACCAATAACATAAATAATCAACCCCACCACTAAACCTATAATATCAGTATCTTGTATCGTCACGACTCTTCCCATATCAGTTCCTGTTGCAAAATTAAGAAGAGTTATAAGTAGTGATGGATAGCATACAACTAGTGCAAATTGCGCTAATAATACGCCACCTAACCATTTAAAACATTGGATATTTTCAATAGTGAAAAAAGATCCACATCGGTAAAGCAGAAATAACCGAATCAAAATTATATTGATAAGAAAAAACGGCAGCAATTGCACAAGACCCAGCCATAAAACACTATCAAAGCCATGCTCACCCAATGTCTGAGCGATTCCTTGCCAAGATCCACTGACTTCAAGGCCAATCCACATATGCGCACCGTTACTTTGCGTAAAACTTAACACATCACTGTCACTGAAAAGGACAATAATGCTTGTTACTAACAAACTAATAAGCGTAAAAAGTAGCAAGCTTAGGATCAGCGTACTCATCCACACTATTTTTTTCATGACGATTTACTCAGTGTTATTTGTTTTAAAAGTTGCTCATAGTGAGTCGCTAACTGCTTACCTGTCAACGCATTTGAATGATGCTTACCTTTTGCAATGTAAAGCTGCTTTTGCTGAGATTTTGCATGTTGATATAAATCTTCCGCTAACTCAGGTGGCGTTTGTGTGTCTTTTTCACCGGTGATTATTAATAGCGGTGCTTGGTAAACTTGTAATACTTTTAAATTATCAACTTGATTAATCTCTTCACTAAATTCAACACTAACAAACGGTTTAGCAAACCACGGAATTCGTGCTGCTGTCATCTGCTCAACATTTGTCACACTGCCTTCGAGTACGAGAGCATCGACGTTGCGCTGACTGGCAACATAACCTGCGATCATACTTCCTAAAGAATGACCATGGATCACCACAGGCAAAGTACTTAGATCAGCTCTGCCTTTCACATAATCAAACACCAGTAATGCATCAGCTTTTAGGTTAGCCACACTGGGTACTCCAGAACTCAGCCCATAACCGCGATGGTCCATCATTAGAATATTTACCTGAAAAGGTAAAAGTAGCTTGGCAGGATCCCCGCCTGCGGCACTAACGCGAAACTGGTTGCCACCAAAGTAAATAACTGTTGCGCGTGCATCTGCAACTTTAATTAGGGTGCCTTTAAGAGTGATGCCTTCATCGGTGGATAAAGTAACTTCTTGCTTTTTGGCTGTCGCATCAACATTTTGTATTTCCCGCATCGTTATTTTTTTATCCGGATACAAAAAGTGAGACTCCTCAACTTTAATTGTCGTACAACCAGTTAATAACAACACAATCAGCGAAACGATTGCTATAGAACCAAATTTCATTTTCACGATCCTTCTAGTAAAAAAACTAATATGGCACTGAAAAAGTTAAAAAACAAACCAAAATTACCGAAAAACGATAATCAATTAACTCATATCGAACATTTAAAGTCCTTCCTTTGAGGTAAAGTATTGAGCAAAAGCGCTATCTCTGTTCATTCATTATTTCTCTAATTCTGTTTTGAGCGATTTTATTTGCGCTCAGCTTTTATCCATAGGATAGTTAACTCAAGCCTACAAAACCTGCTGTAACTAAATAGGATAATCATGAAAAAAGTTTTACTTGCCACTAGCTTAATCGCCTCGTCATTTACTGTATTTGCAGCCAATTTAACCGTTGAGGAACTGCGTATTGAAAAAGCCAGCAAAGCCATGCCAAAGGTGTTGAGTGCTTTTTCTGATGAAGTAAATCAATTTGAAAAACAATGGCAAGCTGCCACCAGTTATCAGCAAGCAAGTGACCTTATTGATGATTACGCCAAACAATTATGGCGCGATGCCAAAGCGCGTATAATTAAAACCAACAGCTTCGACGACCGAGAGCTGTATTGGGCACGTTTACTTTCAAGCAAGATTATTCGCACCAGCAAACCTAAGTTTGCAATGACCGATAGTGAACAAACCGCGTTATTAACCATGCTTGAAAATGGCAGCCGAGGCCGTACCGACCTTGATTACAGTAAAAAAACCGATAAACGCATTTTAATTACAGGTTTTGATCCATTCTTATTAGATAGAAATATTAATCAAAGTAACCCATCAGGTGTTGCGGCATTATTACTTGATGGCCAAGTGATTAATTACAATGGCATTAGCGCAGAGATCAATACGGTGATGGTGCCAGTACGCTACGAAGACTTTGATCAAGGTATTATCGAATCATTACTTGCGCCCTATTACGCACTTAACAATGTCGATATGATTGCCACTATCAGTATGGGCAGCAAAGACTTTGATCTTGAACGCTTCCCGGGTAAACGCCGTAGTGTAACGGCACCCGATAACGCCAATATTGTGTATGGCGGCACAGCCACTGCACCGAAAATTTCGAGCCTAAACGACCGCCCTCTTCCGGGCAATGAGTTTGTCACTTTTAGCTTACCAGTTAAGCAGATGCAAAAAGCCAAAGGGCCATTCCCAATCAACGACAATCATAAAGTCGTTACGCTTGAAAAAGCATTTGAGCCACAATCTCTTAAAGAATTAGAAGGTGCGATTGCTGTCAAAGGTGGTGGTGGCGGCTACTTATCAAATGAAATTTCGTATCGTAGTATTCGACTGCGTGATGAGCTTAATTCAGACATCCCTACAGGGCATATTCACACCCCACGTATTCAGCAATTTGAGCCCGAGACAGAAGCTAAAATTGTTAAGCAAATTAAAGCGATGCTGGAGCAAAGCTTAGTTGCAATTTAAAACGTTAAGCTCAGCTATTTAGTAATAGCTGAGCTTTTTCCAACTCACAATAAGTATTTATTGTGGGCCTGTTCCGCCATTCACTTTACTGCCCAAAGAATTTGGATCATCTAATCGATATGGATAGAGTTGAACATCACCAAATACCGCTGCTCCGCTATCACGATATTGATCAGTTGCTGATCTTCCAGTGTAAACATTTCCTGAGGCACTAAAATAACCCGAGCCTTGATTCCAGTGCGGTTTTGCTGAATTTTCAAAGTAATTGTTTTCTACTAAAACCTCAGCGCCATTACCTGCACTAATTGAGAAGTAAGTAATGTTCTTCCAGTAATTATTAAACATATGCACACGTGAATTATAGCCATCGACTTTAGGATTTCGCCCTGCTGCTGTATCCCAAAAATTGTGATGCGCTGTTATTTGAGAGTTTCTGAATAAATGAGTATACCAATGCTGGTTAGCGCAAACTTGCGTGTTATGCCCGTAAAAACGATTCCAACTTAAAGTAACGTTTTGACTATTGTCTACATCAATATATCCATCACTTATTTTATTAAATGCCATGTGATCAACCCATACATGACTACTATCATCTATTGAAATAGCATCACCAGCTTCAACAAGCGCAGGGTTAATATCCTCAAGCATAATGTTCTTAATAATAATATTTCGCTGCTTGCTAATAACGAGGCTGGCACCAATTATTTTCGAATTTTTACCCAACCCTTGCAGTGTTTTATTTGATTGCACAATGATACGTCTATCATTACGGGTAACATTCACGGTTGAGTTTGAGCTGCTCCCCAGCTCACTACAGCTTTGATTACCAACGGGAATTCTGTACCACGTTTTACCGTAATCTCCCCATTGGCCACAATCAAGTGGACAAGCCGGTACCGTTCTATTGGCGGTTCTACAATCAATCACGGTGTTATCTGGAACCTGAATAACCGCAGCAGAACTAGAACTCAACGCCGTACTTAAATCATCACAGTTATATACTGTGATGGCAGTGTTATTACCACCACCGGTCGTTGTGCTCAATCCATCTTGACCTGCTTGAGATGCAAAGCCTATTAAGTCACTAGGAGTGGTTCCTGTAGTCCCACAGTCGCCATTTACTGGATTAATAAACCATCTTTGTGAACTGATCCCAGCATCATCATTTTGATAAACATTTGCAGTATTATTTGAGCCTGCAACTGTCAAAGATTTACCGGTTAACTTATTAACGATATTGAAGCCGCCCGATGAAGATGCTTTTAACAACCAACGTTGATTTGCTCCTTGCCAATCATCATAAGCAATTATATTTGCACCATTTGATTGCGATGAGTTCAACACATCAAGAACTTTATTATTAAATTTAGAGCGAATAATCCAATAGCCATCTGCTTCTTGAATAAGTTGAAACTTTTGGTTATTTCCACCCCAGTATTCGTAGCTAATAATATTCGGGGCTGAGCTAGAATCACTGGTATTTACATCAAGTGCAAGGCCAGACCCCCTATTAATTACAGAGTATACATTGCCAGATTCTGGCATAGCACTACATTCTCGTGCCTGCAAGGTATGTTGAGTAAAGCACAAAAGTACTATTAATGTTTTCACTAACAACTTAGTTGAGCTGTAAATCTTCAAGACTATCTTCCTTAACTATTTATAATATTAAATTACCTATAAAGATAGACTACCTGCATGTACCCAAAAACACAATTAATGTTTATTTTTTGTAAAGAGACTAGTAAACCATCTGAAAACTACATGGCTACAACTCCCGACAAAGTCTGTGTTATTTAAAGCAAAAAACTTAATAGCTGATTTTATCGCTAGCCATACTAAAGTTTGATACATAAAAATTGTAAAACTCTTGTTTATATCTAAACTTTAAGTATGAAAAATCATTAGGCCAATTATATGAAAGGTATCGTCTTTACCGAGTTTTTAGAAATGGTCGAAAATGAGTTTTCTTATGAGGTCGCAGACAAAATCATTGAAGAAAACTCACTTACTTCAAACGGCGCTTACACCAGCGTTGGAAACTACGACAATAAAGAGCTGTTAATGTTGGTCAGCTCATTAAGCAATCACATAAATAAGCCCGTTGATGAACTAGTTCATGCTTATGGTAAGTATTTGTTAAAGCGTTTTTTTGTTTTATTTCCACACTTTTTTGATAGTGTCGAAAGTACTTTTGAATTCCTTGATACCATTGACCAACACGTACATATTGAAGTTAAAAAGCTCTACAACGACGCTGAATTACCAAGCTTTGAAACTAAACGAATTAGCCAGAACGAAATGCAAATGTTTTATCGCTCTGGTAACCCATTTGCATGTCTAGCTGAGGGCTTAATTGAGGGCGCATGCGAACATTTCAATGAAGTTATTACCGTTAAAAGCGAGATTGAGGATAACTATCAATCTGCCACTTTTACTCTAACAAAAGAAGCTTAATGTGGATGAAGAACTCTACAAACGTAGAATAGAACGAGAGCGCCAGGCTCGAAAAGAAGCCGAAGCGCTTTTAGAACAAAAATCCTTAGAGTTATATGAAGCCAATATGACGCTAAAACATGCCGCCGAAAATCTAGAACAAGAAGTTATCATTCGCACCCAGGATTTAAATAAAGCCAAAGAGTTAGCCGATGCCGCCAACCAAGCTAAATCGATGTTTTTAGCGAATATGAGTCACGAAATCCGCACGCCAATGAATGCAATTCTAGGCATGGCCCACCTCGCCCTTGATACAGAATTAACCGACAAACAATATGATTACATTGAAAAAATCCAACTCTCGGCCAAATCACTGCTTGGTATTATCAATGACATTCTCGACTTTTCTAAAATAGAAGCCAATAAGCTCGAACTTGAAAACAGTGATTTTAATCTAAACAACTTTCTCGCTAACCTAGCTAATTTAGCCAGTAGCTTAATTGAGAAAAATAACATCGAAGTCATTTTTGAAATTGACGATGATATTCCTGAATTTTTAATCGGTGATGCACTTAGGCTCAATCAAGTTTTGTTAAATTTACTGAGCAATGCTATTAAGTTTTCAAACCAGCAAAATGTCACGCTAAAAATGACAAAAGAGTCACAAACCGATACCTCTCTTTGTATTAAATTTCAGGTCATTGACCAAGGCATTGGTATGTCTCAAGAGCAAGTAAATAGTGTGTTTAAGCCTTTTTCACAAGCCGATGTTTCAACAACACGTAAGTTTGGCGGTACAGGTCTAGGTCTTGTTATCAGTAAAAAGATCATCGAGCTTATGGGTGGTCACATTGAGGTAAAAAGCCAATTAAACAAAGGGAGTTGCTTTAGTTTTGATGTGTCATTTGCGCTATCGGGTATGCAAAGCTGCCACGACACAAACATTTTCAAACATAAGCGAGCTCTTATTATTGAGCAAAGCGGCCAACCTGAAGCTATTCTCCAAAGCATGCTCAACACATTAAGCATCAATGTAAAAACTATTGATTGCATGGATGAAAAACTCTCTGAGGTCGATATTAGCCATAGTTACGACTTTATTTTTTTAGATTGGCACGTCTTAAACTGTGAACAAAATAACATTTTAGAAAACCTCAAAAAGCAGCTTTCTATCGATATTAAAAAAACCATTATTCTCGCTTCTTTTGAAAACCAAGAAGTTAAAGACACGCTAAGTACGCTAGATAAAACCGTTGAAGAAATACTTTTAAAGCCGATTATAAAAGGAAACTTACTAAAAACCCTTGAGCATGTGATGGGGATCGCTACTAAAAAGGAAAACAAAGTAGATAACACCTGTTTTAAAACGCTCGCGGGCTCAAAAATACTTCTCGTTGAAGACAACCCGCTAAACCAACAAGTCGCATCGCAAATATTGCGTTCAAATGGCTTTATTGTTGATATCGCCGAAGACGGGGTTGCAGCGATTGAAGCAGTAGAAAAAGGCACATTCGATTGCATTTTAATGGACTGTCAAATGCCAAGAATGGATGGTTATACCGCCGCGAATAAAATTAAACAGCAATCAAAGTTTGCGCATATTCCAATCATCGCCATGACCGCCAACACCATGGAAGCCGACCTAACAAAAGCAAAAGAATCCGGAATGCAAGGCTACATCGCCAAGCCAATAGAAGTACAAACCATGTTTGAGGTCATTGCTGAGCATTTAACGCAAAAGCCTCTGTAACTTTTAGTCAGTAAGCTCTATGATTTTTTGTTCACCTATTGAGTTGTTCTGCTTACGAAACTCGTTAGGGTTAACCCCAACGATGCTTTTAAAAACACGGTTGAAGGTTGCAAGCGAAGAAAAACCACTTTCCATTGCAATACTAAGTATACTCCAATGACTTGCTTCGTCTTTTAGTAACAACCCTTGCGCATGCTGTATTCGGTACTGATTAATAAATAAATTAAAATTTGTAGCTTTAAAGTGGTAACGAATTGCCCTGCTGATCTTATACTCAGGTACTGCTAATGCTTGGGCAAAATCAGAAATTTTCAAATTAGTTTGCAAATAAACCTGCTTATTGATGAGTGCTTCTATGCCAGTAATAAGCTCAGCCTCTACCTCATTATTTTCAGATTGTTCAGCCTGATTGGTAGCTTTCACTACCTTTTCAGAGTTCACCACTTTGCTATCAACAGCTTCAGGCACGCTGTTGTGGGCACGTTTTTGCAAGAACATTACTAGCTGCATGGCAAATACAATCAACAATGCAGATGAGGTAATTATAAGCGGCTCAAATTGTCGAAACTCGCTCTCACTGAATAAAAATTTAGGCAAAATGCTGGCATTAAATACAGCTAAGAAGTAGCAGCTAGCAAAAATCTTTGCCTGCAACTTTTGCGTTTGTGTTTTACCTTTATAACCCCGTAATGCTTCCCAAAAAGAGAGCACCAAAATACTAGACGATAGCAACACCGTTATTTCGGCCATCCCCTGCTTTAAACGCCACATAAATTGGCTATCAGGGAAAAGCTTTACATCAATACTCACCAAATAATGCCACGTCTGGTTAAACATAATTAACCCCGCAATAACAGTTGCCACTGCAATATGCACCTTAGAAATAGGCTTTTGCTCTCGAAATAAAGTCCGTGAGATAAGCCAAGCCATATTACAAGTTGCGCAGGTAAATAAGCCAATTAAATAACTGTAAACACCAATACTGGGCGCACTAATTTTTTGCACCCCAACCATGCAAAGCGAGCCACAAAATACAGCAAACAGATAATGAATAAGTTGCTTATCTTTTTTCATGCCATTTAGCAGCATGAGCCCCATACAAACGAAAAAGAGTAAGTAATAAGGGGATGTATTTTGCATAACTCTTCATGCCTTAAATTGGGTGATTGATGATTTTTTTACCAATCAGATAAGTGTACTTTTTCAAAATCAACATAGCAAAAAGAGTTTGTTAGTGAATGTGTCAAACCCTGTGTGAGTTCTCATAAATAATCACAATATTTTATTGATCAAATTTCGAATTTGAGAAGAGTTTCTTCTCTAGCCCTTTATATTTGCGGTATTAGAAAAATATAATGGATTTGATGATGTTTAACAAAAATAGCAAACTCACGCCTTTAAAGGCGCTCGAATACAGTAAAAAGCTTTGGTTTATTAGCCTGATAATGGCGCAAACTTGCTTTGTGATTTACCTCATTCTTGGTTATGGAGTGACAGGGTTAACTACAGGTCTTTCTGGTTGGAACCAGCTTAATAACACCGCTTATGTTGCCAATGATGCAACGGGGAATTTGATGTATGCAGTGCATGTATTATTTGCTGTCGTGATGATCCTTGGCGGAAGCTTACAGCTGATTGAAAAACTGAGAACAAAATACAGAGCATTTCATCGCTACAATGGTCGTGTATTTGTTGTTTTAGCTTGCTGTATTTCATTTGCTGGCATGTATTTAATGATAGTAAGAGGAACGGTTGGTAATACCTTGATGCATGCGCTGACAATGTTTGGCGGCTTAGTGGTTATCGTATCAAGTCTATTTGCGGTTAAAACCGCAAGGGCTCGTAACTTTAACGCCCATCAAGTATGGGCTATACGCTTATATCTTGCCGCTAACGGTGTGTTGTTTTTTAGATTATTAATATTTGCATGGTTTTTAGTATTTGGCACCTTAGGCGTCGATACCGCCACATTCACAGGGCCTGCCGTGCTTGCTGTTAGCCTTTGCTCTTACTTAGTCCCCCTTTTAATAGCCGAACTTGTCCGCTATGCAGCTCGAACGAATATTACCTTTATCACTATCGGCACCGCCTGTTTGATGACGCTAATATCAATCGTGTTCTTAATCGGCTTATTTGGGGTGACTATGGCAAACTGGTACCCAGCTATTGTTAGCTAACTAAACCTCATACAATAAAGCCACCTGAGTAGGTGGCTTTGTAAGCGAATTTTGAATCACTGTAAATTAATACAATTCAAATAGCGGACGACCATTTTCGTCGTATTTTACTTCCATCACACGAGCGTGGCGGTTTGGATCGTAAAGTGGATCCTTTACTATTTCCTCAAGTGGACGAGTGTCTGTTTTTGGCACCACACTTGGTTCACCAACTGCGTGCTCATAGTCTCGGGCATGGTAAATACACAGTGGTGTTTCACCATCTTCAGCTACTGTAAAACAGTTATGACCTGGACCAAAAATTTTCTTATCAACACTTGTTTCAAGTACTGGCATACGTGTTTTGGTCCACGAATTACGATCAAGTAAATCGCTGTTTTCATCGGCTTCCATATAACCCATGCAATAACATGCGCCTGTTGCACTTGCAGAGAAAGCAATGAAAATTTTACCGTTATTTTTAAGTACTGCCGGGCCTTCGTTTACCCAAAAGTCGACACGCTCCCAATCGTAATCAGGTGTCGTCAGCATAAACTGTGCTGTTTTTAGCTTAATTGGAGATTCCATCTCAGCTAAATACAGGTTGGATGCCGCAAATTGACCACCGGTTTTCTCTGCCCAGCAGAAGTAACGCTTACCGTTATTTTCAAAAATAGTGGCATCTAGAGAAAAATCAGTGAATGACTTTTCATCGCCCTCAGCCGCTTGCATCATGCCAAGCTCAACCCATTCATCATTTAACGGATCTTGACCTTTACACTCAAGCACATACGGGCGTAATGCCCAGATATCATCTTCTTCACTGGCTGCAAAGTAGATGTACCATTTGCCATCGAGGTAATGAATTTCAGGTGCCCAGATATGACGACTCATCGGGCCGCTGTCATGTTTGAACCAAATATCAAAGGTTTCAGCGTCTTTTAGGCCCTCTAATGTCGCAGCCCTACGAAGTTCAATGCGATCATAAGTTGGTACAGAACCGGTAAAATAATAAAAACCATCGCTGTGCTTATGCACAAATGGATCGGCACGCTGCTCTACTAACGGACTATTTGTTTGTAATGTCATCTTGAAACCTGATCGTTAAATTTTAATTTGTATTATTTTATTACTTTTTGGTAAGAATACAAATATAACATTATTTTTAACAGACAGTAATCATAAACCTTTCATACCTTCAAGCAGCACATTTGCATTATTCACTTCACGGCTCGTTTCAGAAAGTCCTACCTTTGTGGCGCCACCCACTAGCCAAATTTGGCCGTTTAACGTAACAGCCCCTAAACCGTGGCGTGGCGTTTGCCACTCGAAAGATTTGCGCCATTGCTGCTTAGACAAATCATAGCTAAAAACCTCACGATCAACTCCTTTGCTATGTTCACCGCCAAACACAGTGATAGCATTATCAATAACCGCTGCCGCATGCCCTGCTCGTGCTTTAGGGAGTGCTGCGTGTGCTTGCCAGCTGTTTGTATTGGGTAAGTATTCGAGCATGTCAGTGATAGGCTCACCGCCAACGGTTCTGCCACCTAGCACAAACCAACGACCGTTTACTTGAGCACTCGCCGCACTGTTTCTAGCCGAAGGTAGAGGAGCCGCTTCTGTAAATGTGAAGCTATTAGGATCAAAGACTAAATGCGCACTCACATCTAAACTATGTTGCCATTGTCCATTTTTCTCACTGCTTGGGCTGCGACCGCCAGCTAAATGCACTTTACCATTAAGCACGGCGCCCACCGTTTCGCTTAATGCAAAAGGCAAACTCGCCACCTTTTGCCATGCTTTAGCACCTTTATCTAGCATTAGCACATCACGGCTATTGGTCCATTGGCCTTGGCTATTAACAAAACCACCAAAGGCAAATAGTCTGTTTTCTACTGCGATTAAATACGTGTGATGACGCCCTTCAGGCAAACTCGGGGCCGATTGCCAACTTGCATACTCAGGCGACCAAAAATGAACTTTTGCGGTCATCTTACCCGCAGATCCTGGCAGCTCGTTAGAGATACCCCCTGCAACCCAAATCTGTTGATTCATGACTGTAGGGTAGATTTCTTGTATAGCCTCAGGGAGCTTTGGTGCTAACGGCTCTTTTGCCGATAACGTATAAGGCAAACACGCCATAAAAAGCGGCAACAGTTTGGTTAAACGCATATAAATCCTTAATAAGCAGTTAATTAGCTAAAGACTAAGCCAGCTGTACCTATTCGTACACTGCCAAATAGTCTTACTCGAACAACGATTACTATTCCTAAACGACACGAAATTGATATATTATAACAAAGCATTTAACGTATTTTGTTTAATCTTATTAAGGGTCACTACCATGAGCAAACTCCCCGTCACCGTGCTCTCTGGCTTTTTAGGTGCAGGTAAAACCACTGTGCTCAGCCATATTTTAAATAACCGTGAAGACAAAAAAGTGGCTGTAATCGTCAATGATATGAGCGAAATAAACATCGATGCAGCAACAGTTAAAAACGATGTTTCGCTTAGCCGCGGCGAAGAAAAACTAGTAGAAATGAGCAATGGCTGTATCTGCTGCACACTGCGTGAAGACTTACTCATTGAAGTACGCGCTTTAGCGCAAACAGGCCAATTTGATTATTTGGTTATTGAGTCAACCGGTATTTCAGAGCCCCTTCATGTTGCCGAAACATTTACCTTTGCCGATGAAGATGGCGTGTCACTGTCTGATGTTGCAAGGCTTGATACCATGGTCACGGTCGTTGATGCCGTTAATTTTTTAAACGACTTTAACGAAGCCAAATTCTTACAAGAAACCAACGAACACTTAGGTGATGAAGATGAGCGAAGCGTAGCCGACTTACTTATTGATCAAGTTGAGTTTGCTGATGTCATTTTAATTAGTAAAACAGACCTAATTAGTGCCGATGAACTCAAGAGCTTAAAAGCCATTTTAAGCTCATTAAATACCTCAGCAGAACTGATTGCCATTGAAAATGGCCAAGTTGATATCAATACAATTTTGGGCACGGGCCTGTTTAACTTTGAAAAAGCTCAGCAAGCACCTGGCTGGCTAAAAGAACTGCGCGGCGAACATACCCCAGAAACCGAAGAATACGGTATTAGCAGCTTTACTTACCAAGCTCGCCGCCCTTTTCACCCTGAAAAATTTTATAACTTTATTCATAACAATCAGCGCGAAGGCAAATTACTTCGTTCCAAAGGCTACTTTTGGTTAGCCTCTCGACCACAATTTGCTTGCCAATGGAATCAAGCTGGCGGCATAGCCCGCTATGGTTTTGGCGGAATTTTTTGGAAAGCCTTACCGCAAGATCAGTGGCCAACTGATAGTGACTACTTAGATTCAATTAACCAAGTATGGCAAGAGCCCTTTGGTGATATGCGCCAAGAGCTGGTTTTTATTGGTCAAAACCTCAATCAAGCAGCGATCATTCAAGCTCTCGATAACTGCTTACTTAGCGACGATGAACTATTAGCAGGCAAAGCGCTTTGGCAAACCCTGCCCGATCCATTTCCTGTCTGGGAGGAAGCATAATGACAGCCTACGCATTAGAACATGACACTGATAACCTACCATCAGCGGCAGCAACAGCGCTAAGCCCTGTGGTGTTTTCACAAATTTATAAACCTGAGCATAACATTGCAATTTGGCAGCGTAACTTAACTGAACAGCTGCAATCAGAAGTAGCTGAGAGTATTACAGCCAACCCAGAACTTAGTATTAACGCTGTGATCAATCAAAACAGCATTGTGGCTGACATTGATAAAGCCCTTGAAAAACTACCTCAAGCAAAAGAGCTTAAAGCCGACCTCGCTCAGCTTGTTGATATGTTTTGTTATTTATTTGAGTTAAAGCGCTCCGGATTACGCCTAAGAGTACTTGAACGTGCCATGTGCCCACGTTTTCATGTTGATAAAGTCCCTTGCCGGTTAGTCAGCACATATTATGGTAGTGGTTCGCAGTGGTTGCAAAATGCAGGACTTGATCGCACCAAACTTGGCGCTGGTCATCAAGGATTAAGCGATGAAGAATCAGGATTAATGACAGCAAATGCTAAAATTCACTCTCTAAATGTGGGTGATGTAGCCTTATTAAAAGGCGAAACTTGGCAAGATAACGAAGGCAAAGGCCTTGTGCACCGCTCACCAGCACTCGCTGCTGGCGAAAAACGACTACTTGTAACCCTTGACTTTATTGCTTAATTCGAGCGTACCTGTTGCGTCTATTGATTTTAATAGGCGCTATTTCATTCAAGAATACACAACAACTGCTCATGGCTTTAAATTAACGAAAAGCATACTAAGCGCACTTGCAATTGCTGATAGAGCAAACATCCTTAGTAACAAAATTAAGACATTCCCTGCACCACCAGCAAAAGTGCCTTTAAAGCTTAATGGATAGCCATGAAAAACCATTAAATATAATACGTTAAAAAGCCCTACCCGCATCCCGTCAATTTCATGGCTATCACCATTTTTTAAGTGAATTTCACACACATGCAAAGTAGGTAATCTAACTCGGGGTTCGCCAAACTTTCGTTTGCGTTTTAGATCCATCGTATAGTGAAATAACACCTCTGCGATTTCATTTTTAGCAATTGTGATGGGACGATTTTGGTGCTTTTTAAACGTCAACTTATCAACTTTAAGCTCATCCTTGCTTATGCTCATTGCCCATTTAGAACCAAAGCCATACTTCTTGTAAGTCATGATGCGTTTGGTAATAAACACCAATAAAAAGCTTGTAAGGCAAATTAAAAAAGCCAACCATGGTTTAACAGCATCTACTAAATAAAAACTAGATAGTGAAATTGCGCATACCATAAGCGCAAAAATCACTTCGGCCCATCCTGATAACGTCGCTAAGCCTGGCAAAGACTCTAGTTCTGTTAATGAATCTTCGGTTAGTGATGACTTTCCTTTAAAGGCTGCATATCGAAACCATTTTTTATCATTTAAATCCAGTCCCAGTGAGTGCTTAGCCATAGAACCCATAAACATCCCTTTTAAAATAAAGCTTAATAAGAACAACCTTCATTGTTCCTTAAACTTATACACAACCCGACCTTACGAGTAAATACTCAAAGAACTAATAAGTTAGGTTTAACTTGGCATATAATATGTTCAGTAATTAATCAAAAACGAGCTAAACTACGTATATTAAAGAAATTAATTTGTGTGAGTTGATATGGAGCGCATTTTTCAAAATAGCCGGTTTTTAGTTATTATCGCGATTCTCACCACGGCCATTTCATCGTTACTCGTTTACATTGCCTGTGTGAATATCGTTTTCAATGTTGTTAAAGTCACCATCACCGCGCTACCTGACTCAGCAAAAGGAGGGAAAGAGTTAATTGTCGAGCTTTTAAAAATTCTCGACTTATTACTGATTGGTATTACTCTTCAAGTCATTACCATCAGTCTGTACCGGCTATTTATATCGCCCTCAACAACAAAAAGCAGCCAGTTTTTGGCCGCCTTTCATATCGAAGATTTTCATGACTTAAAAATTACTTTAGTGCAGGTAACATCTGTGATTTTGGTGATTCTGTTTTTAGAACACGCCGTTGAGTTTGGCGGCACAATAGAAACCCTCTACCTTGGTATTTCTATTGCGATTGTGGTTGCCGCCTCGACCTTTGCATGGCGCTCAATGAAATAGTGAACACTCACATACGTTAGTTTATTTTTCAGGGTAACGTAGCTTATATTGCTCTTTCATCGCGGCATTAAACCGCTCAAGTAAACTGCCCTTTTGGGGTTCTTTAGCCAGTTCGAGCAAATCAATTTTTAAGTGGTTATGCTCATTAAATTGGCTAGCAAATGTGCCCATCATTGCTGATTCAAACTTACCATCAGTGAGCAGTTCAAGTACCTGATTACCAAATTGAAACGCCTCGTACTCATTAAGTAGTGTTAAAAAATCACTAAATGATGCGCCCGATAAGTTACTCTGCGTTTTAAATGCGCTTAAGTAACCTTTTGCTAATAAGTTTTGCTCTTTAAAGGCTAGCTGAAATTGGTATGCATGGCGGGTTTCGTGTAATAAAAACGCTAATGGCGCATAAACTTCCATCTCTTTGAGCTTATCTGGGTTTAAATAAACTAATCCTGCACCTGGGTAACGTACATCAAACACAAAATTAACTGCTCTTTGCGGATACAAGGTGTTATTTATCACCAAGGTTGGTGCTGTAATAGCAAAGCTTTTAATTTCAATTGCAAACACCTCTGGTAGTAAAGCCATTCGCTGCTCAAACGATAGCGCTTCCCAGTTCATTAACTTTTTATAAAGCGCTTTATTTTGCTTTAAGGCGTTGACCAGTTTTTCTGCATCAAGTTGTCTTTGCTTATGTGCTTGCTCTAACCAAGGAATATTAGATTCACTGAGCGCGTATGCTGTTGGCGTTTGTTTTTGCAATGCTTCATTAGCATAAAACTTTGCAGGTTCTGCATAGACAAAGCAAGATAAAGCTAAACAAGCGCTTGAAAATAAATGGGTAAGTTTCATGGTGTGATTTTTATCGATAATTTATTGCCTAGATTTTACTAGCTTATGCAATAGAATTAAACGTCTTCAATTTTTTAAAAAGGCGTAACAGCTTATGTTACGCCTTTAAATTTAACCCCTAAAGTGCCAGCGCTAATATTTGCTTAACTTTCGCTAAATCAATATCACCGTGTTCACCTAGCGTAGTTAACTCATTCTTTTCTAAGTTATTAACAACCGCGTCGATTGCTTGTTCATCAAAGTCATAATCAGCAAGGCGTGTTTTCACAGCCATTGCTTCGAAGAAGTCTTGCACTGCTTTAATCGTTTTATCGATTTGTTCAGCTTCATCGCTATAATTAAAACCAAACACTCGCTCACCAAGTTGCTGTATTTTAATAGACTTCTGCTCTTTTTGAACATGCATTAGTGCAGGTAAAACAATCGCTAGTGTTTGTGCGTGATCAAGATTATAAAGTGCTGTTAATTCATGACCAATCATATGTGTAGACCAATCTTGCGGTACACCCTGACCAATCAAACCATTAAGTGCCATTGTAGCCGACCACATAACATTGGCTCTAACATCATAGTTTTGTGGCTCGCTCAGCGCTTTAGGTCCTTCGCTGATCAAAGTTTGTAAAATACCTTCTGCAAAGCGGTCTTGTAATGGTGCATTTACTGGGTAAGTTAAGTACTGCTCAATAACGTGTACAAACGCATCTACAACACCATTACTTACTTGGCGCTCAGGTAACGAAAAAGTATATTCAGGATCAAGTACTGCAAAAACTGGTTGCACACTCGGTGATGAAAAAGCACGTTTCTGCGACGTCTCTTTTTTAGTAACCACTGAGTTGCCGTTACTCTCAGAGCCAGTTGCAGGTAAAGTTAATACTGCACCAATAGGAAGCGGGTTACTAAACTCAGCACCTTTAACAAGGATATCCCACGGCTCACCTGCAAAGTTATAAGCTGCTGCAACAAACTTAGCGCCATCAATAACACTGCCACCGCCAACAGCTAAAATAAAGTTAACATTATGCTCTTTAGCACTTGCCACAGCTTGCATCAGTGTTTCGTATGTTGGGTTAGGTTCAACACCACCAAACTCTATAACATCAACATCGGCTAATGCACTCATTGCTTGGTCGTAAACGCCGTTTTTCTTTATTGAGCCACCACCAAAAAGTAATAGTACTTTAGCGTTTTCTGGTAAACGTGACGTGATCTCACTCATTTGACCTTTACCAAACAAAATTTCGGTTTGATTTTTATAAATAAAGTTCAACATTTAAATGCCCCTTAAATTAGGTTTAAATTGCTAATTAGCTAATTTACTTAGCTAACATTTCTAAAAGTTTTTCTGCTAATAATTTATCTGAAAACGGGTTTTGCCCCGTAATCAGTTCGCGGTCAACAACCACATTAGGCTGCCACTCACTAGCGAATGCCATATTTCCACCGGCGTTTTCCATTGCCATAGCTGGATAAAACTTAAGCTTTTTACCTTCTAAACTGCTTTCAAAAACACGCTCTTCAGGGTCTGAAAAAATAGTCATTTTATAGCCGTCATAAATCCAGTTGTTGGCCGCTGCCTTTTCGCCATCTTTTATTGCTTGATAATAAGAATTTGGCTGAACTTGTGCCGACAACAAGGTAATTGGGCCATGGCAAATTGCCGCTGTTGGTTTACCTTGCTTATTAAAATGACGCAAAATCTCACCCACTTCTGGGTTGTTTGCTAAATCAATTAAAGGTGCATGGCCTCCAGGGATAAACACAGCCTCATATTGGCTTAAGTCACCCGCTAAAATTTCGCTCAAACTCGCGGTATCATTGATATCAGGAAGTGATGCTACAAAACGCTGAATGCTCTGCATTTTAGCTTCATCACCATCAAAGTAATCGGTGCTCACTGATTTTTTATCTACTTGAGGCGCATTACCTTTAGGTGTTGCAAGTACAAGCTCATAACCCGCATCAACTAATGCTTTTGCTGGCACACCAAACTCATTTAGGTAGTAGCCTGTTTCGATGCTCTGGCCGTCAGCTAAGTCCATGGTTGTTTCACTTGATAAAATAACCAATACTTCGCCTTCACCCGCCACTGCAAACATCGACATAGTTGATGCAGCAACAAGCGTTAGTCGCTGTAATATCTTTTTCATAACTCATCCTCTTAGAAAGTGAAGCTATCATAGTGGGTTTGCGGGGCGAGTAGAATTCGGATAAATTAAGAGGAGCAATCAGAATATTTATGGCTCGTACAGTTACATGTCTTATCTCACGCAATTAAAAACCTTTGTTGAAGTTTATCGTTGTAAAAATATTACGAAGGCTGCGGCTAATTTAGGCTTATCTCAGCCTTCAGTGACCTCACACATTCAAGCAATGGAAACTGTAGTTGGTAAATCTTTATTTGAGCGCAAAGCCCGCGGTGTTACCCCCACTGCCGCTGCACATGATTTAGCGCTGCAGGTTTCTGGTCATATCGATATATTAGAGCAAAAGATCATGTCGATACGGGCACGTTCTGATGCCGCGCATGGCACTGTTAATATTGCAGGACCTGCCGAATATATTAGTAGTGTATCGGGGCCACAAATTGCCAACTTACTGCAATCTGGCAATGTAAATCTTGTTCTGCATATTGGTAATAAAGTGAGAATTTTTGATGCCTTGCAATCAGGCACTGCAGATATTGCTATTGCCGCATCAGCGCCTGATCCAGCACTATTCGATAGCCTAGTGCTCGACAAAGAAAAGCTCATTTTGGTGATGAACCGTTTACATGGCCGAGAAATCAAAGACAGCACCATTACCGCAGATTTACTCTCAAGCTACAATGTCGTTGCTTATGATGAAGAGCTGCCTTTGATAAGACAATACTTTGAAGCTGTATTCAACGCAAAATGCCACTCAAACGTCATTGCTATTTGCCCGGACATACGTGCTATTAGCAATATTATTCGTTCAGGTATTGGTTATTCTGTATTACCCGATTACCTTTGTCGCGATCAGATAAAAGCCGGGGAGCTTGTGCAACTGGGGCCCGAAGGCCCAGAAAATATAATTTACTTAGTTTGGAACAAAGGGGCATTAAAACACCCCCGTATTGCATTTGCCAAAGATGTTATTTCGGCCTTTGCAAATATTAATTACTTTGCAAACTAAGCAAGGCTTGCTTTGCGTCTAGCAGTTTTACTCGTGGGGCAAGCGCATTTAGTGCGATTAAATGTAGCATTTCAGATACTGTTGTACTCACATCCGTTAAAACTGCCACATCGTACTCTTTAGCTTGTTCTGAGATAGCTGTATGAGTCACACAGTTTTGCGTCATCATGCCTGCGATCAATAGTTTTTTAATACCATGCAGCTTTAAGACATCTTCTAAATTAGTTTGATGAAAGCTGTCTGCATAGTGTTTTACAACCACAGGGGCTTCTGGTGCTGCATTTAAAATATCAGGATGAATATCAACACCTTCTGTACCTTCATTAAAAAATGGCGCTAAACCCTGAGAAGGATCAGCAACATGCTGAATATGAATAGGTAAAACCCCGCGCTCTGTGGCTTGTTTTATCACATCTACGAGCTGATCTTTTACTTGTTTAGCCTGCCATAAAGGAAACGCGCCATCCTCAAAGTAATCATTCTGTAAGTCGATAATTAGTAATGCTGTGTTTGTCATTGTATAAACCCTTTTTCATTGTATTGACGCCTAGTTTGCTGAATTTTTAACGTATCAAACAGTGACCCAAACACCATTTATCGATAATATTGGGCCAAAGTGTTTGATAAGGCTTTACCATGAATGTTGCAGTATTCGCATTTCCAAATATCAGTCCATTTCACCTTGCAGTACCATGCATGGTGTTTGGTGAAGGCGCTCGCTCAGCTGGTATTAAAGAATTTAACTTAGCAGTGTGCAGCGAAAGTAAAGCTGTAATGCCCTCAAGCGCGGGGTTTGATATTCAAGCGCATCACTCAATAACAAAGTTTGATCAAGCAGATATTATAATTATTCCGTCTTGGCCATCACCTGAAACAGCCCCCTCTAAAGAATTAGCAACCAGTTTGCTAAACGCGCATAGCCGTGGCGCTATAATTGTAGGGCTCTGCTTAGGCGCTTATGCGTTAGCGCACATAGGGCTTTTAGATAATATTGAAGCAACTACCCACTGGGCATACAGCGATGACTTCAAAGCGCGCTTTGCAAAAGTGAAGCTTAACAATCAAGTGCTTTACCTTGAACATAATCGGCTATATACATCGGCAGGAACAGCGGCAGCCATTGATTGTTGCTTATATTTAGTTCGCAAATTTTTAGGAAGCGAGCAAACTAATGCTATTGCCAGAATGATGGTAACTGCGCCGTATCGCACTGGCGGGCAAACACAATTTATTGCCCTACCCGTCCCGCAAAATGTTGCTGATGAGCGTTTAGCAAGCTTGCTTGAACGGATGCAAAAAAACTTAGCTAGCAACCATACGATTGATACACTCGCAGAGCAAATGCACATGAGCCGACGCACCTTTACCCGCCACTTTCAATCGCTTACTGGGCAGAGCGTTGGGCAATGGCTATTAAATCAACGTTTAAACCACGCGCAGCGACTTCTTGAGTCAACTGATTTACCTCTAGAACATTTAGCAGAGCAATGCGGCTTTGGCTCATCTGTTACTTTACGCCATCATTTTCGTTCTCAGTTTGGTTTATCACCGCGAGACTGGCGTAATGCATTCCGCCAAGCATGAAGCTTAGGTATAATTAGTTTTTCGACTCGATTTTGGTTTTTAAATGAAAAAGCTTTCTAAAGTACAATTAAAACAGCAAGCCCTTGTATTAAATGTTGCCGACGCCCTTGAAGAGCAAGGTCGCGCAGAACTTGAAGGCATGTTGCAATGCTGGTTTGATGTGGAATACCACTTATTCCCAGGCTCATTGCTTTTATGTTTTCAATTTGAAAACCAGCAAACACTCGATGCAGCGACCCCAGAGCTATTAAAATGGCAAAAACGCCTAAGTGGCGCAATGCTGAAAAAAGGCGTGATTTTAAAAGACATGCGCAGGCATTTAGTGTTTACCCTAAAAGGCCCAGACGATTAAATGGGATGAGTTAGCAAGTTGGCAAGACTGTAGCAGCGATTTTATATCGCGTAGAAATGGTTAAAGGTGCTAGGTGCTAGGTGCTAGGTGCTAGGTGCTAGGTGCTAGGTGCTAACAGCATAGTGTTGGTTTTGGATTCGTAAGGGGTTCCATACCCAATCGACTTTTTTGTTCAGCGTTAAAACGCCTCCTATAACTCGCATCTCGTTCCTCGAAACTCGTATCTTTCCCTTTAACTCGATAACTTGTTGGGTTTCACTCCGTTCTACCCAACCTACCAGCTTAAAGCTTTTGCTTTTCCACACCCATTTGCTTCACATGCTCAACCAGCTCAGGGAAAAACGCTAAAAACACCGCGTCTAATTGTTGGTAGTGGCGGGCTATATCGTCAGCGGCTCCTGCAAAGTTGTTGGCAAAGCGAATACGCTTGGCGATGTTATCAAGGGCAAGGCCGACCCCATCGAGTGTTTCATATTCTTTAAACCAATCATTGTTGGTCATACTAGTCACAACTTGCTGCATACGCGAAGGCATCATGGCTTGCCTAGCATTTAAAAGCCCATAACTGTGCTGTTTGAATTCAGCTAATGGTTGATCATTAAACCGCTGCCAATGCTGAATTAGAAAGTGATCGAACGCTACATCAATGGCGACACTTGCAAAGCGTTTACGTGCTGGTGAAAAGTATTGCTTAGCCTCTTTTACAAGAGGGTGCGAGTCGGTAAACCTATCAACTAAATAATGATTTTCAAGGCCATTTTTAACCGCATCAGGTAACTGCGCAGAATACCGACGCCCACCAAAATCCCCCAGCAGATTACCAAAATGTGAATCAGCTGTCGGTTGTGCTAAGTAAAGGTGAGCCAAGTAGTTCAACGCATTCTCTAAAAAAAGTCATTTTATGCATTGTAAAAGAATACAGGTGAAAGGGTCTAGGGGCACGAGTTGCGGATTAGCAAGAGTGTAGCGGCGATTTTATATCGCGTAGGAATGGTTAAGGTGCTAGGTGCTAGGTGCTAGGTGCTAATATCATAGCGTTGGTTTTGGGTTGGAATACCTACCAATTTGACTTTTTTCGGTGTTAAAACGCCTCCTACACCTCGCATCTCGCTAACTTTTCAATCTGATAGCTGACGGCTGAAAGCTGATGGCTCCAAACGTTGAGTTTCACCCCGCTCTAACCAACCTACGAGCTAATGAATCAAGCACTGTAGGTCGTCATTTATGGCAACACATAATCGCTAACATTGACGGGCTAAAGCCCGACCTACATCTTGCTTCTGTGGTTTAGATAAGCATCGCGCGAAATAAATTCCACGCCTACGGGTATGCATTTCACTGAAACTGCGTGCAGGCTGATCTGACTTATAGCTTAAAGCTTACAGCTCTGTTGTTTTAATCTGACTTCTAACCACTGATATCTAATATCTCCATTTTTTCGACGTTAAAACGCCTCCTACACCTCGCATCTCGCTAACTTTTCAATATGATAGCTGACGGCTGAAAGCTGATGGCTCCAAACGTTGAGTTTAAATCCGCTCTAACCAACCTACCAGCTAATAGCCATACAAATAACTCACCTTTATGACTTTAAATTAAATGCCAACATGACAAGAGCCGATATGATCGCAGAAAGAGAAATTAATCGCATAATCAAAATAACTATATTACCTGCACCGCTTGAAGTTGTACTTCTGAATAGTAGCGGGTATTCGTGGAATTTTAAAAGGTACAGCACATCAAAAAGACCTACTCGCATACTATCTAGCGTAACAACATCGCCACTTTTTTGATGAATTTCACAAGCGTGTAAATTGGCCGTTTTTTCGTTCACAATATGACCACTTCTACCGTGAAAAGTATAATTAAAAATGATTTCTTGGATATCGCCCTTAGCGATTTGCATAACTTTTGAAGCTTTACCCTCTATTGCTAACCTATCTATTTCGAGTGAGTCTTTAGATATACTCATAACCCACTTACGACCAAATCCAAATTTGTTATAAATCACAATTCGCTTGATAACAAATACACAAAGATAACAACTCACACAAGTTACAAAAGCAGGTATCGGCTGCATCGTTTCTTGAAGCACTAGGCTCATTACAGCAATAGCGATAGTCATAAAGAAAAATAAAAATTCAGCTCCGCCCGACAGCACAGCTAGGCCCGGTAGCGACGTTAGTTTTGTATTAGAGTCTGCTTTTAAAACTGTCTTTTCATAGAAAGTTGAATATCTAAACCAAACTCGGTCGCTCAGGTTTAAATCTAGGGAGTGCTTCGAAAGTGGCTGATTATAATCCATTATCTAAGTTTCCATTTTTAAAACACAATTTTGCCATTACTTTCCTATTAAGCCAACCTATGTACTTGATAGTATATTTACTTTACCTTCATGTACTAAACTAACTGCCCAACAAAGTTAACCATATTGTGCGCCACAATTGGAAAAACAAGGCTACCAGTACGCTCTCTTAACCACAGCAAAATAAATCCATAACTCCCAGTTAATACGATTCTGAATGCAGACAAATGCCACTCACCATCTATATGCATAACCCCATGAACTAGACCAAATAATAAAACCAAAAGTAACCCTGCAATGTTTATTGGCGAGCCAAAAAAGTTAATGCGCGATGAAACAACAGCCAACGAAAAACAAAATAATAAAACTCCTCTAAACATTGGTTCTTCATCTAACCCAGGAATAAGAGCTTGATAGAGTAGCGTTTCAAAATCGAAA
Organism: Pseudoalteromonas sp. BZK2; assembly: GCF_014349195.1. Taxonomy (NCBI): domain Bacteria; kingdom Pseudomonadati; phylum Pseudomonadota; class Gammaproteobacteria; order Alteromonadales; family Pseudoalteromonadaceae; genus Pseudoalteromonas; species Pseudoalteromonas sp. BZK2. The sequence goes on from NZ_JACSOG010000009.1 coordinate 124,160, forward strand.
TTTGGTCCGTTACCAAGGCTAAGCGTTACAATAATCTGCAACGCAACAAACAGGGTTAAAACAACGAGTGCAGGCTTAATAGAGCCTTCATTTTGTCTGAGAGTAAAACCAGCGTCCTTGATTTTAAAGTCACTTTTAAAAGCTGCTAATAAAGCCAATACCAAAGCCCAAAGAGTAATAGCGACAATTTTACCTGACCAATTCCATTTGAGATCTGTAAAAAGTAAATCTAAGGAAATGAACTCTTTACCTTTGAATAAAGCTAAGAAATAACAAAATAGAATTAACAGAGTAGCAAGCAGCCAAGTTAAGTTTATAGTTACTTTACTGAATGCTTTTAAAATTAAAACGAGTAACAGAACCACGCCTAAATTGGCGAGTATTCCAAAATACATATCTGGCATAACCGTCCTTGGTGAGCATGCAGCTCAAACTTTATTATTGTTTAATTTCTATGATAAACACAAAAACAACCTATTAAACAGATATTTGTTTGAGTTTAAATTCCCATTGAGCATATTTTTATTTTCAAAGTATATGAACCACAGAGAGCACCGAGGCACTTCGCGCTACACAGAGAAAAACAGCATTTAAAAATAATATTCACAAAGAGGATAAGAGACGCTGCGCTTAAAAGGTATTTTTTAAAAAATTTGATGGTTTTGTTGGGTTACTCATTCATTTCTCATTCTATTCTCTTTGTGCAAAAAAATATTGATCCACAAAGTACACTGAGGCACTTCGCGCTACACAGAGAAAAACAGCATTTAAAAATAATATTCACAAAGAGAATAAGAGACGCTGCGCTTTAGGGGAAAAACAAAATACTCTTTTGGTTTATCTCATTTACTTCTCATTCTTTTCTCTTTGTGAAAAAAAAATATTGAACCACAAAGTACACTGAGGCACTTCGCGCTACACAGAGAAAAACAGCATTTAAAAATAATATTCACAAAGAGGATAAGAGACGCTGCGCTTAAAAGGAAAAAACAAAATACTCTTTTGTTCTATCTCATTTACTTCTCATTCTTTTCTCTTTGTGCAAAACAAATTGAACCACAGGGTTCGGCGAAAAAACGCCTAAACTCGTATCTCGCAAACTTTTTCGTCTGATAGCTGACGGCTGAAAGCTGATAGCTCCTACCCCTAGCAACTCGCTAACTTATTGGGCTTCGCTTCGCTCCACCCAACATAAGATAAGAGCTACCCTTTATTCCCCCGCAAACTTTAACATTCGCGTTTGGTCGGTAAGTTCAATATCCACCAGCTCATATGGGGCTTTCGCTGTTTGAGTGACTGCAAAAGGCATGGTGAAACTACCATAGCTATCAATCTGTTTTGCTACTTCAACCGTTGCCAGTTTGATGCGCTCACCTTTATTACCTTTGCCAGTTAAGGTTGCACGAATGGCATAGCGGCCTGAGTCGGTCACTTGCACCGGTACTTTAGCTTGGTATTTGTTATTGCCAAGCGCAGTTACTTTGGCTTTATCCATACTGATGGTTTGTGAGCTATGTACAAACGGCATTTTTATAGAGCGTTTTACCGTTTGGCCATTCACTTTAGTGTCTACACTGGCCTCAAGCTCATAGTAACCATTTGCGGCACCCAAAGTTTCAAGCGGGTAATTAAATACTGCTTCACCATTTTCGTAACGTACATCTAGTTTTTCGCCATCAGGACTTGAAAGCGTTAACTTCACATCACTATCTTTAAAGCGCTTTTTACCCATACTAAGCTGCATAGCAACACGCTGTTGCTGATCTTTCACTTTAAATTGCGATTTAGCATGCAAAGCATTGCTCGAGCCTTTTTCAATCACATGCAGCAAGTAGGTGTCGTTATCGTTAAGCGCTTGGCTTGTTCTTAACATTGCTTTGCCATTTACCTGACCTAGCTTTAGCCCAACACTGCCATCGCTAAATCCTGCATTTTCCATTTGCTCACGTGCAACCATGGCTTGCATTGGCATTTGTCTAAAGTTGTCATCTCGCACCGACAGTTTATCTAGCTGTAAGCCATGAGGCTTAAATACTTCGCCGCTATCAAAGCGTGCTTTTGGTGCAATGCGAATAAAGTTATCAGCTTGGTTTACAAATACAGGCACGCCGCGCTTAAGCTCTTTACCCGAAACCTTCTGCCAATATTCAACACTGTTTTTTTCAAGTGTTTGCAGTTGAGCGCTTGATGCTGGTTGAACTTGAGGAAATTGATAAACCGTTTGCTCATTAGCTTTCGCTGCGTTGCTTACAAGCACTATTGCAGCAGCAATTGTGGTTAACTTATTAATCATAGCGGGCTCCTAAATTCGGTTTTTAAGCATGTTTGGCAAGCCAAAACAGTTACGTCGACTTTGCTGATGACTCAAAGGCTCACCACCTTGGGTTCGTGATTTATCGGTAAACCACACCACCCCAGCTAACGACTGAGAACTGCAATTTAAAAAGCCATCTGAGCAGCTATCTAACCAGTTTTGCGTTACTTCAAGGCCCACTTGATTTTGATAACCGCCACAATAGCTGTCGCTATCCCATACCGCTGATTCAACATCACTGCCCACCACGGTTTCGAATCGAGACGGTAAACTTGGGCGGTTCGGTGTGCCATACAGCCACTGTGCGTTATACGATTCCATCCAAGATACTTGTTGTTGTTTTACTGCATCGCTGCCGTAACCTAAAAGCCAACCCAAGCTTTGCTCGAATGAATTACCCGCAATAACCGCATCAGCCAACGGCGTGCCACCACTTGAAGGAGCCAGAGCAATGGTACGCGTGACTTTGCTAATAATATTTGGATAACGGCTATCCCATGTTGGGTTAGATAAAATCCAACGCACCACATTGCCACCGTTAGAATGGGTGATCAGAGTTAAATCTGTGATGTTTTTATTAGTGATAAATGTAGTGAGCTGCCCTGCTAAACAGCCAGATGCCGCGTCTGCCCACATGTATTGATCAAAGTCACAATTAATGACCGTGTAATTACTACTATTTGGTAAACCTTGACGAACCGTGTCGACAAAACTGCCTGTCCAATAGTCATTATACGCATCGCTTTGCTGGCCTGTACCGTGCACAAATGCGACTCCTTGCGCAGCAAAAGCACTGTGGCTGATACCCGCTGCCAACATTAAAGCTGGCACTAGTGAGAGTGTTTTTATTTTCATGTGTGTTCCTGTTGATTGTCATTTTATCTATCAGGTTGGAGGAGTGACCTCCGACCAAAAACATAGACCAAACAGGTACGAAAGCAAGATTTAATTTACATTAATTTAACCTTTGTGCATTTTTTAAGTACAAATTATTAGATTTTTTACTAGCAAAATGTGCTAGTTGAATATGTAGAATTGCAATACTAGGTAGATTTTAGGGCTAATCATTAGCTAGAAAAGCCCTAGATATTTTACTTTTATTTATAAATCTTTTTTAATCCATATCTCTAAATTTACACACAGGATCTTTTACTGATTTATTTATAAGGGTAATTTGGCAATCTAAGTAATAACTAAATAGATCTAAAGTCACTGTGAAAGAACTTTCAGAAAAGGCGGGGGTCAAATAGTCGACTCCAGCAACATCAGTCCTTACATCAACCGCATTCCCTTGTTGATCGGTAAAAATACATAACTGCTTTTGTTTATCCATTCTGTCCAATTTTAGTGTAATACAAGGTTGAACCTCAGTGTTATAGCGCAAATAAGTAACAGTCTCATTTTTTAACTGACCTTTGATTACCTGAATCGGCTGGATATTGTCAACCTTCTCTAAACTCGATTCCTGAGAACAAGCGAAACTGGTAAAAATAGAAAGGGATAGTGCCATTGTTTTAAAATTCATGGAGAAACCTGCATTGTCGATTGTTTTACCGATAAAGTACTTGCGAACTTACTTCTCATAGCAAACCTCTGATAAGGCACTGAACTCCACTTAGAGCGATCACTGAATATAAGCTTCAAAGCTTTAATATCTCCTTGCGCGAGTGGTTTTTGTAAGAACTTTCTTGTGGCTCCCGAATAGTCGCCTCGATAAGTTAAATCAACAAAAAGTTCCAATAAAGAACTTGGTAATTGACCCCAATCAACAGCTCCATATGCAGCGACAGTATCTGCTTTTTGGCATATTCGCAAAACAACTTTTTCTTTCTCTGCATATGCAATATTAAATAAAGATAGCTGTACATTTGGACTAATTTCATAGTCCAATAAATCGTTCTTAATTATAAAAAGCTCTGCCGCCCTTCCTTTAAGCCTTGAAGCTGAAGCTAATAGGTTTGCTTCTATTAAATTAATACCTGCTTTTACAAGTTGGGCTGAAATAAGGCTAGCAGATTTATCTCTCAGATCATAACCTCTCCCTAGTGTTAAACCCGAATTAGTGCTAGGAACAACTTGTTATGTGTACGGCATTCACAGCAGCCGATTATGGAATGAAAATGCCACCTACACCTACGTTCTCGGCCACTTTGGTTTGCAAACCGATACGTACGTAAAACAAGTGAGTTTGATTCAGTAGGTTTGAGTTAGCGAGATGGTAGCAACGATTTTATATCGCGTAGGAATGGTGCTAGGTGCTAACAGCGTAGTGTTAGTTGCGCCTCCCCTATGACTTTTTTCGGCGTTAAAACGCCTCCTACAACTCGCATCTCGCAAACTTTCCCCTTTACTCTTTCTAACTCGCTAACTTTTCAATCTGATAGATCTTATGCTCATCGCGCGAAATAAATTTCACGCCTACGGATGAGCATTTCAATTTAACTATGCGCAGGCATAATCCAATCTAACTTCTGACGACTGGTATCTCTTTTTCGGCGTTAAAACGCCTCCTACAACTCGCATCTCGCTAACTTTTCAATCTGATAGCTGACGGCTGAAAGCTGATAGCTCCTTTACCCTTTCCCCTTGTATCTCGCTAACTTGTTGGGTTTCTCTCCGCTCTACCCAACCTACCAGCTGATAGCTCTACGAACCATACAGCGCTTTCATTAATTGACGCAGGTTCTTTTGATTAGTTTCCGTCTTAACCAGTGCTTTTAAACGGCTTTTCACCTCTGGTTTTGACTTCGCTTGTTGACTTAACGCCGATATAGCGGCACTGCGAATATCTTTCGGGTTACTAGCGTCAGCAAAGGCATAAATACTATCGACTTGTTCTGCGTCTAACTCATTATTACCCATTGCCTTTAATATCGCCCCTTGCGCTTTACTATCAGTTTCTTGATTTAGTTGATTACTCAAGTAATTCAAACTGGTTTTACTTGGCATTTTTGCCAGAGCCTCTGCCGCATTTAGGCGTAATCTTGGACTGTCGCCAGCTAAATAATCACCAATAAGCTGTTGATGATCATAGTCTCCACTATTACCCAGTGCGGTGATTAGGGCTGATGCTTTTTGCTCCGTTGCACTTGAATTTAATGAATCAGCTAACTTTTGTGTTAACTGAGTTGAAAACTCACTGCCCTGCTGATTTTTTGCAATCGCCCCCATTACCATTAAAGCACTATGAGCCAGCTTAGAATTTTCTTCATCAAGACCATATGACATGGAATACTCAAAAATCGCCTCAACCTGCATGTCAGTTAACGGCTTTTCACTGTATTTTAGTGCCATTAAACTTCTAAAGCGCTGATTTGGTGAAAATAAACCAGGCTCAACAAATACCTCTGTCAGTAATTGTTTTGAATTAACTGAGTCATGCTTACCTAGGTACATAAACAATTTACTTTCCAAAGGATCTGCAATTGATTTAGTTGAAATAAGCTCTTTTAAGCTCAGCAAATACTGATCATTGTCATAAAGAAATTGCAAAAGCGTTTTTCGGTCTCCCTCTAGCCAATCCATACTTTTTAAAGCAGTGATAAACGCTTCAGTATTTTTTAAGGGTTGAGGCGGCGCTTTAGGGTAAACCCAATCTGTGCTTAAATCTTCCCATTGATTAGGGTCTTCGGGTAATTGTAGTAACCTTGCATCATCGGGTATCGATTGATTTGAACGATTTAAACTTAGTGTTTGCAGTACTTCAATATTCATACTTCCATCACTACTACTGACTTGAATATGACTATTTCCGAGGGTTTTTGTTAACCAGCACTTATCGTTTTCAAAAGTAAACTCATCACTAATAATGTTCGCCACTTCCAACTGCATTAGATTTTTCGCAGCATTAGTGCTTTGCCTAGTGTCGGTTGGTTCTAAATAACTGAGTTTAGTTCGCTTTAGTTTATTATCAGCTAGCACTGTGTAGAGTGATTTATACTGACCGATGTCATCTCGCTCTTTAACCCAATACTTATCCCCCTGTATATTTTCAGGGGGTTTTGCACGGTGAAAGGCGCGGTATAAAGCAATCAGCTTTTGTTGATCAGCCGCTTTTAATTTAGCGTTAAACCGATAATCTAAAACTTCACCTGAGTTATTGCTAACTTTCACAGCAAAAGGCACAGCATACTCATTGCTGGTACTCACTGTTTTATTCAACTTTGCTTGAGCTTGGTATAGCTCAAAACCCAACCAGTGAAATTTTTCTGCAACTAACAAAGGCCGATAAATTAACCGCCCTTGCAAGTCAAACTGGCTTTTTGAGGGGCTATTCATCGAAACAATATTCGTATCAGCTTTTGATTGAAGTTCACCCCAAACAGTACAATGAGGCACTGCATAAGCGGCCGAAGCATAGCCTAATAAAGTGCCAAATAATAAACTCAGTTTAATTAAACGCATTATACCTTAGCCTTCATACTAATAGTTTAAGGTTGCTGATTCGTCTAAAATTGTCCAGCTTTTATCGTACAAGGTACTAGTATCGTAGATAGTTTGAGTTTTGGTTTTTGTCTTAACCGTGCAACACCACTTGTATTTAGGGTATTTCACATAAACATAAAATTCGCCGGAAATAGCCTCAATATCATTCGTTACATCAATCCCTAAGGTGATTTTAGAATCAGTGATAGCTTTAGCTAAATCTGCATAAAGTGTGGCATTAAATGTATCTGCAATAATCAAAAAGTCTATACCAACACCGCCACTTGCAATACCTAAGTTTATTTCTGCAGTGGCATACGCATCCATGCTGGCAGTAACAATATCTCCCCCTAAGTCAATTCGGCTATTGCTGTAAGCTAAACCAACCCCTAAATCCAAGCTGCCACTAACACCAGCCTCAACGGTCACCGGAACAATTACAATGGTGAACGTTGTTTCAACCACTTTTTGTTCTTCGCTCCAGCTATACCCTAAAGACTTGTCTAAGGCCGTTAACGTGTCGCCCTCGTCAATTAACGTATCACCCAGCACACTAAAGTTTGCTGCATATGTAATCTCACCATCACTTACATTTGCACTCGCTTCAGCGCTGGCACTAACCAAACTCGCTGATTTATCAAATAGGTAAAGATCTAGGTCTGCTTCTACTAGCCCCTCGGCTGAACCACCATTACTAGAAGAAACATTCATATAGCTATAAAAAGAAGGGCTGATTGCCACAGCATCGCTGTCACCATAAGTCGCACTCCAACTGCCAACTTTGGCTAACGTTGTTGCTGATGAAGCTGTAGTCTGCATCACTGATGCTGACGCTATTGTTGTTTTATTACTATTAAGCTCTACCGATTCTGCAGTACTCACTTCATCATGATAAAGCGCATAAGGTACTTCAACGGTAATACTATTATTTTCGCTATGAGCTTCAATTTCATCAGAGTTGTCGTGGAAGGTAAATGTCATGCTAAAACTGTTTTCACCACCATCGTGATCAAAATCATCGTGTATCGCTTTTAGCAATACGCCATTTACTGCAACATCCCAAGGAAAGTAATGAGATTGCTCATGATCAGGAAACTTAATACGCATCGTCTCCATATAAGCTTGTGCTTGCTCATTCCATAAGTGAGCATGATAAGTCGTTTCGCCGATGGTTATTGTTGCGCTGATATCAGCCTCGTTGACTGAATTACCAAATTTGGTGGCATTAATAAAGCCTATTAAATCAGGTACTTTCTGTGTTGGTTCACCTGTACCTGTAGTATCTCTTTTACCCGGGCCAGGAAAAATAGCAAAGCCGTCGCCCACTTTAAGTTTATCTAAAACAAAATCATGGTAATGACCATCGCTAATGGTTACTGAGCTATAGGTGCTTTCGTCACCAGACTCAATGCCACGGGATTTATTATCTGTAACATCAACTTCGTTTGAGATCACACCACTTGTGTCAACAAAAGCGGCAATAATAAATTCACCCGCAGCGAGATCTTCATTTGGTAAAATTAATGTTGCCGTATGATTTTGCTCGCCTTCTTGTAACTGCTCGATATAAAACTCACCCAAATCGTAGCCATCTGGCTCATCTTCAGTTTCGAGTTCAGCGACTTTACTTTTTTCAATTAAAATAAATGAAACACCAACGTGTTCATTCGTTAATAAGGTTGTTTCGGTACTGAAATCAACTGTGATCTGTTGTCCTGGTTGATAAACGTCATCGGAGACTGAGGTCATAGATTTCAAAGCGACATTAGCAACAGCTTCTTGTTCGGTAGAGTCATCATCAGAACACCCAACTAGTGAAAGTAGGGATAAAGCCAACACAGCACTAATCCTTTTACACTGATTCATATTACGATTCCTAATTATTTATTGTAATTTCGACAAACTATTAATTAATAAAATGCTTACTTCTACTAACAGTCCGACCGACTTCTTTTCGAAACGGATAAGCTTTAACCCACTCAAATTGGGGTACAAAAGGTTCATATTTCAAAGGGTAAATCACAATAATGGATGAATTATGGAGGGATAAAAAAATTTAATAGGTGCGAGGGACGAGAAAGGAGATAATAGATATCAGTCGTTAGAAGTCAGATTAGATTGTGCCCGCACATAGTTAAATTGAAATGCTCATCCGTAGGCGTGAAATTTATTTCGCGCGATGAACATAAGAGCATCAGATTAAGAACAAAAGTTAGCGAGTTACAAGGGGAAAGAGGCGAAATTCGAGTCGTAGGAGGCGTTTTAACGCCGAAAAAAGAGTTATTAGATATCAGTCGTTAGAAGTTAGATTAGATTGTGCCTGCACATAGTTAAATTGAAATGCTCATCCGTAGGCGTGAAATTTATTTCGCGCTAAATATATTTCACACCTACGGTATGGGATTAGCCTTAGCAAGGTACAGGCACAATCTAACCTAAACCTTATGGCTTAAAGCTCTTTTTTTAAATCTGATAGCTGACGGCTGAAAGCTGATAGCTCCTTTCCCCTTTCCCCTCGCTAACTTATTGAGCTTCGCAGTGCTCTGCCCAACACGCTGTTATTAATACCCTTCAAACCTTGTTGCACAACCTATGCCTATGCACTCAACACGGCTGTCGAGTTCTAACAGCTCTAAATTATAACTTTTGCTTACATCTACTTTTTTTAGTGGATTATTAAAAAGGCTGATATCTACTAAATTTGCATGTTCACGTAAATCAATGTTTTTTAATTTGTTATTTGACAAAAAGAGCACTTGAAGCATGGGGTTTGCTGTTAAATCGATAGTGCTTAACTGGTTATTACCGGCGTAAAGTGCAGTTAACTTTTTATTATGGCTTATGTCTAAAGAGCTAAGCTGGTTGGCATCTAGGTTTAGTTCGCTGAGCATCTTGAACTTGCTTAAATCTATGTTTTTTAACTGATTATTTGCAAGCTCAAGGTTACGAATACCACTCGGTATATTTACTTTTGTGAGCTTATTGCCCGACAGGTTAAGTTGATATAGTTCAGAATTAACAAGCGTCAATTCACCTGTCAGCTTATTATCATTAAGATCAAGCCATGTAAGTTTACTGTTAGTGCTTACATCAAGCTTTGAAAGCTTATTACCACTCAGCATTAAAGTCTCTAACTCTTCGTTGTTACTTACATCAATACTCGTAAGGCTATTTTGGCTTAAATTAACATGGAAAAGCTGGCTGTTGTGGCTTATGTCGATTTCGGTCAGCTGGTTTGGCACTTTCTTATCGGCAGGTCTACTTGTAATGCCACCAATTTCACCAACTATGAAGCTATCCCCTTCATTACTGAGGATGAGTTTTGTTAAGTTACTAAAATGCTCAAGCCCTTTGGCTGAGGTAATACCGCGATCTCTGCAATGTATTTTTGTCACCTCACCCACAGTTTTATAGCCACTTTCTTGTAAACACGTTAAGAGATTAGCATCAGCAACCACACTCTCTATTGGTGTATCGTCATTAGCCGAAGCTCCAGCAACCCCAAGATTTAACACAAGCAAACCGGCCAAAGCCCTTTTAATGCGCACAAAGTTCCCTTTTAACATTCTTTCACCTTAAATTTTCAACAACATAATCAGGTGGTTAATTAAGAGGTTTCACCACCCAACAACAAAGCATGCATAATACAGGTTATTTGATATTTGTACCCATATAAATACAAAAATTCTTCCGAAGTTGTTTTTTAATGGGATCGCGCGAAATAAATTTCACGCCTACGGTGCTAGGCGCTAGGTGCTAGGTGCTAGGTGCTAGGTGCTAGGTGCTAGGTGCTAGGTGCTAACAGCATAGTGTTGGTTTGGATTAGTAAAGGGGTTAGGCAAAAAGAAAGACCTGACCCCTTGGTTCTTAAAGTGATGGCAAATGAATGTTGCATTAGATTTTCCATGCGTTTCACAATTTAGTTGGTTGTCAAAGTCACCCATTTAATTTAGCACCCTTTTAATTTCTTCTAAACAAGCTAACGGTAACCTTTCCTTTTCAGCAACAACCCTTTCAAGCAATGGTAATAAATCATAAGATTCGGTGTATTCTGCATTTCTAAATAAGTCAGATATCTCAATAGCTGTTATTCGAGACAAGCCGAGAGAAACTAGATCTAATTGAATAGGGTTACTAACCCCAGCTTCTAAAAATAAAGGCAGGTGAACAGGAATTAATTGCATTAATTCTACTTCGTTTTTGACTCTACAGACTTCTGTTAGTAGATTGTTATAACAATTAATGTATTTCACTAACTTAAAACGAACATTTGTTTCGATATCACCAAAAAAACCACGGATTACTGAATTGATTTGCTTAGAGTTTAGCTCTTTTCCTTGGTACTTTGTTCTACGTTTATAGTCAATATGCTTAGAAATCATTCGATTTAAAGATACTCCTTGCATCCAGCTTATTGCTGGAATTGTAAATACCCAACCGTAACTTTCTAAAGAGTCTTTATCCATGGCTGGGGAATCGAGAACTTCAAGTATATGTGTGACTATGAAATGAAATTTAGCCGTATTCGATAGATTTCTAGGTAAAAGCCACTCATCAATGTTCTCCTTGCTTAAAAGAAAATCGAACAAGGCTTGCTGTCTTACAGGGGATACGCCAACATTTAGCTTTATTATTTCATCAGGAATTGATATTTGCTCTGAAATTTCATTAACAGCACTTGTCAATTTATTTTCCATTTCTGAATCAATTTTAGGCAATAGTGCTAGCTCACGCTCAATGCCTCCTTTTGAACTAGCCAAATCATAGATGTAGCTAGCAACCTCTTCAATCCCTCTATTTGCATTTTTCTCAGGGTCGGTAAGATGCTCTATTAATCTCTCAGTTTCCCCTGCTATTACTGATTCAGTAGCTGGGATAACCGTTGATAATTTTTCATTACACAAATAAGTGTCTTCCCAATTCTCAATTTGGGACGGTTGCTTGAGGAGAAATACATTTCCTTCAAAATCTTTATATAGTCGCCCAGCTCGACCAACTATATTCCAAAATACAGAACGATCTATTTGTTCATATTTCTTTGTGTCTGAATCTTGAACTTTCGGGTCTAATATAAATAAATTCTGGGCAGGTAAATTTACGCCTTGAGCTAAAGTGCTAGTACAAATAATAAAGTCTAATTTCTCTTCTCTGAACAACCTTTCAATTGTATCTCGAACTAAAGAAGGCATCTTTCCATAGTGAATACCAATCCTATACTTTAGCGCTTTAGCCAGCACATAATCACTATGAATAGAATTTTGCAAGTAAGTAGATAATTCGCTAATTTCCTCTAAGTCACATTCTGTTTTAATCATTTTTATCAATTCAGACGCAACAGTATCAGCACTACTCGGACCATCAACATAAATTATATTTCTTTTTCCCTTTCCTAAATGGAAAGAACAATATGCTAAAAAATGAGATTTTGAAGTTGCCACTCTGCGGTTTGGCAATTGAAAGCTATCAAATATTTTTAATCGATTAATCGAACTATCATACAGTTCAAGCTTTAAGTTGTCCGTAATACCTTTAAGCGGGCTAACAACTATTAAATTCTGAGTAACAGGGCTAAGAGTCGTCATTTGGCTTTCAGATCTATACTGTGAACTGTTAACAAATAACTTCTCAAATAGCTGTGGATTTGAAATTACCGGAGAGCAAAAAACGAACTTTCCAACATTATAAGAGTTGTTTAACCGATTAATTGATTGGTGAAGCAACGCCCCTCTGGCTCGCTCTGAAATCTGATGGGCCTCGTCAATCATAACCAAATCAATATATGGTAATTGCGACATAGTTTTATTGGACAAGAAACTCAACAATCTTTCTTGAGTAAAAACGTAAATAACTTTACTAGGTATTGTTTCGTCATCACCTACAGATAAAGACAGTACCCTTACACTTGTTTCATCTCGTTGTTTAAGTAGTTCTCTAAGAGAATGGCTTACTTCACTGATTAAAGCTCTAGTCGGAACTATATAGATAGAAACAAATTGCTCAGGATTTTTTATTGCCCTATCAACAAGAAAATTTTGCAGTATAAAAGTTTTCCCTGATGAAGTTGGGGATGAAAAACTCAGCAACTTATATTCGTTATTTAACCCTTCCCAAAGACCACGCTGAAAATCTGTAAGTTCCAGTACGGAAGCTCTTGTTTTTTCGGCTGCAATGGTAACTTTGTTTCCGTCATACCTAGCCAACGTTTCTAATGCCAAACTATGAGGCAAATGGGTGATAACATTATCCAAGTAGCCTTCTAATTCATCGTTTGCAAGTTGTTTTTTTATGGTTGGAAAGTTACCTAATCTTGCTAGTATTAAAGTAGATAAATTAGATATATTCTCATCCGTGTCGAAATGTAATTTTCTTGTAATATATGAAATCCTAAATGCAGCCTCATGATATTTCTGACTTTCATTTTCCTTATATTTCACTAAAGAAAAAATAGATGCAGCCCTTATCAACTTAGAAAAATCTATAGCATCTTCAAGCTTTTGGTCAGCGACTAAGTTATCTTTGATATTAGCAACTTTTAACTTTTGATAGTGTTCTTGAAACTCGTTATCTAGCCAAAGGTTTGCAGCCGATTGAGAAAATATACACTCGATCATTTTTGAAGCCTCGCCAATACATGAAAAGCCTCTTTAACATTGTTTAAATCATCAAAAGGTAGTAGAGCATAAATAAAGTTTACATTAGAAAAATGAGGATTTTTCTCGGATTCAAGCTTATCAATAAATTCATTAGCAACCTCACTAGCATGTATCCTATACCGTTCTTCAAGCTGCTTTACCCTTTCTTCATAATCCTCTATTTTAGATAAGTTATTGTATAGAGATTTACGATTGTAACCGAGAAGAATTGCAATAGTTTTCGTTGTTTTATTACTTTCAGGTGTGAATTTACTGAAATACCTAATTAGATTATCTCTTAAGCTGGCATCCAAGATTTCTTGATCCAGATTTCCTTCTATTAACTCGACTTCTTTATCCATTTTTAGATAGTTGGATACAAATCCTGAAACAGAGTCAATTGCATCGTTTAGACCAGTACTTCTATCAGCTCTAAATTTTGATTCACCCAGTATTAATGTTAAGAAACTATTTCCATTTAACGTGGCATGAACCGCATCAGCACCATGTACGTGCATTTCATTACTTGTTTTCAATTTCATTTTACTAGCAATTTTAGGAGCATTAAAAAAAGCTTCCAACAAAACAAATAATGTTAACTCACCTAATTCGCCAGACCTCTTTGCCGCTTCCTTAGCATATTTAACAAAGCGCTCTCTTCCTCTATTTTCTATTAATGAAGCTTCAATATCATTTCCTGAAATCACAAGACTTCGATGCTCATCTAATTCTTTAGCGCTCAGAGAAAATCGTCTAATGCTACCATTGAGTAGCTGAATGAAATTATCGTTATTAGGAAGACCATTCCCAGCAAGTGCGGGATAGAAAAATCGATTCTCTATTTTAAAAGAGCTTTTTTCTATATGCCTCAAGTCTGAAGGGACCTTTAACTCGACAATAGTATTTGGAATTATTTTTGAGTAATCCTGCTTTATAGCACTTTGTAATTGAGACATTGCCCTTTTAAATCCTTTTACTCGCAACTGTAAGTTGCTACTTTTTGTAAATCATAGCATGTAAATATACTATACCTAAACGGCTTATCTATTGAACTATATGAAAAGGTTTTAATTATTACCGAAATAAAACTCCCCACAAACAAAAAAGGTGAGCAATAGGCTCACCTTTTTTATTCCTTATGAGTCACAAACTATATTCGACTCACAAACTACCAAAATAAAGTCACAGACTTATTAGAGTACGACATTAATCATGATCAGAATTATTTGAGTTTGGGAATCATAAACAAGTGAAACTCTCTATCTATATCTAGGCTTTCTCAAATGCCAACCACTACCTATAGGGCATCTATAAGCTTCGAGTTCAAGATTGGAATGTTCATAAAGATCATCTGCAGAGCTTTCTGCTTCAAAAAAACTACCGTAAATTCGCTTTTTAATTCCATCACCGGAGACACACTTTTTACAAGTCTTACTCCCTAACTGCGCTATCCCTGTTTGCGCACTATGTTCATCTAAACCAAATTTCAACATTTGATAGTCAGATTCAATATCTGCTTCTATTTGTCTAATGTGCTTTTTAAATAATTTTTCAGAAAGATTAGGCATACGTATACTCCTTGACTGGTCATATAGACCATAAAGTTTTTACATGGCAGTACAGACCATTCCTAGATAGCTAAAGTTTGTTATATTTCAAACTGTAATTTCCCATAAATTTATACAAATCTTTTAAGCTTGATTCAGATTCTGGATTATCCCAACCTCTTAGCCACCTTATTTCTAAACCCAAATAATTCGCCCAAGCCACTGCTTTTTTCATTTCTTTAAACTTCCCATTTTTAGCACATGATTCAATGTACTGGTTTACAAGCAAGTATTGATTACGACCTGCACAATATTTAGCGCCTTTAAATGCAACTTCGTAATAAATATAAGATTCTTTGAATGAATTTTGAGAATAAAAGTAATTGGCATAACACCAATTCGCTAACCAGTTTAAAACACCATCAAGTTTAGCCAGTTTCAAGCGGTTAAAATAATTGTCTATTTCTGTCAAAGAGGTTGGAGATTTCTTTAATTGTAAACCCTCACAAAGAAACTCAGGAAAATTGTAGGGCATCCCTTTTTTACTCGGTGTCATATCTATTGATGTCAATATACTATGGCCTAAATATGCCCCTACATGGGCTATAACGAGCTTTGCTTTTTCTAAACTTGTCAAATCTATGAAAGAGTCATGAGTTATGTAATTCTGTAATAATCTAGAGCCGTGTTCAGTAGATATTGCAAACTGTGCCCAATATTCTGATATTTCATAAAAATAAAGTTTATTAACATCGACTTCACTCATTGAGCCTATGGATTTTTCTACAGTCTTTAAGTGTCTTTCTAGCTTTGAATTGATACGTGATAACCTACTCGACTGACCTTGGACATGCTTAATACATTCAAGCAAAAACTCACGCCCAAAGTTACGATCTACTTCTCTAAAACAATAAGCAGATACTCGTCCAATAAACAAAATTAGCTTTAACCGCTGCTTTTCTGACGCACTTACTACTCGTCTAAGCGATTCATTAGATGATGAACTCAACAACGTTAACGAATATTCCAAGTTATTAAACAACGAACTAATGCTCGGGATTTGATCAGTAGTACTCCAATGTTGGGCATTTTCTAAATTCTGACTTGCTCTGTAGTCTCCCGAGCTCTTATCTGGGTAATGAAATGAAGACTGGCTGATAGACAAAGAGTCATAAATGAGCTGCCAGGCTTTCCTTAATGGCCAATTGATTTTCTGCCCTTCAATATTAGGCAAAGCCCAGATTCTCAAGTCCGGTAGGCTCAATTTCGATGCAGGTACATTTAGTCTTAAATAGTTCTTATAGAAAGAAAGCAAAACTCGATCTAAAACATACTGTTTTATAAACCACTTAGCAGAGTTTCTCTTATCTAGGAAAGTACCATCATCTCCCAAAACCGCTTTATAGGTAATAAGCAATTCTTCGATGGCTTCAAGCGCCATACAAACAATTCTATCTTCACCTATTGCCCTTTCTAACAAAAGCTTAAGTGAATTCATTAATTCGTCTAGCTTGCCATCAATTTTAGAGTTTTCGTCAGCTAATCGCTTAAGCTTGGTTTGAAGTTTTTTCTTCTCACTATCGCTCAAGATCGAACTACTTTTATCCTTTTGAGCTAAGAGTCCAGTGATATTAAAAATTTCTCGAACATACTCACCGATAGTAGGGAATGTAGCTTTATTATTTTCCATTTTTATATAGGGCCCTGAGGGCCCACTCCTTGTTACTTTTTGCCGCTTTTAGGAGCTGCATTACCTCTATTCACACCAGATTTTTCACCAGTTGTTGATGGCCAGTTTCCACCAGGCCCTGGGTGACTAGAAGCAGGTTTAGATGAGTTTGATTGTGCCATAATGATATCCTCAATTATTAGTTAACAACATAGAAACAACACATCAGTGCCGATTCAAGTGTGACTATAACTTTGCTCTTACATTATTTCTTCAGGCATTTTGGAAACAAAAAATGGTAATTAATTTAAGCTTTGGAATTTGGGGCGCAGGCTACGAACCTTAAGAATTATTAATTAGTTTAAAATGTCTACAGTTGCTCCAATCCTTATACTTCAGTATCGGGCCATTATTTGGTTAAATTAAAGAACACATGGCTTTAGGAGTTGTTTTTAAACTTACTCTATCTTCTTCGCGCGAAATAAATTTCACGCCTATGGTATCGGGATTAACCACGGCAATGTGCAGCCACAATCTTAATTAAAACTTGTGGCTTAAAGCTTCTTTACTCTTTCATCTTGCAACTCGCTAACTTGGGTATTTTTAATCTGACTTCTAACGACTGATATCTAATAACTCTTTGTTCGGCGTTAAAACACCTCCTACAACTCGCATCTAGAAACTCGCAACTTTCCCCTTTCTCCTAGCAACTCGCTAACTTGTTGGGTTTCGCTCCGCTCTACCCAACCTACAAGCTGATAGCTCCCTTCCCCCTTACTCTCGCTAACTTTCCCCTTTACTCTCGCTAACTTTCCCCTTTCTCCTCGCGACTCGCCAACTTGTTGGGTTTCGCTCCGCTCTACCCAACCTACAAGCTGATAGCTTTTCACCAACAAAAAAGCCGTTACATTGCTGCAACGGCTTTTTGGCATTTGAATTTAATCAAACCTTAATCACGGTATGTCTCAACCGCTGGGCATGAACAAACTAAGTTACGGTCGCCGTATACGTCATCGATACGCGTTACTGTAGGCCAGAATTTGTCTTTTGCTACGCTTGGTACTGGGAATGCTGCGTAGAAACGGTCGTATGCACGATCCCACTCATTGCCTAGTACGTCTGCTTGTGTGTGCGGTGCAAACACTAGCGGGTTGTTTTCAATTGACCATTCGCCAGATGCGATACGGTCGATTTCTGACTTGATTGACACCATTGCTTCGATGAAACGGTCGATCTCAACTTTAGACTCAGACTCAGTTGGCTCAATCATTAGTGTGCCAGCTACTGGGAATGACATAGTTGGTGAATGGAAACCATAGTCTTGTAGACGTTTAGCTACGTCCATTTCTGTAACGCCTGTTTGCTCTTTGATTGGGCGTAGGTCAACAATACACTCGTGCGCAACACGGTTGTTACGGCCACGGTATAAAATTGGGTAGTGCTCGCTTAACTTCTCAGATAAGTAGTTAGCGTTCACGATAGCCATTTCTGTTGCTTGTTTTAAGCCTTCAGAGCCCATCATAGCAATGTATGCCCACGAGATTGGTAAAATAGCTGCTGAGCCGTAAGGAGCAGCAGAAACCGCACCGTTACCGATGTTTGTGCCAGCAACATTAATTACGCTGTGGTTAGGCATAAATGGCGCTAGGTGAGATTTAACACCGATAGGGCCAACACCTGGACCACCACCACCGTGTGGAATACAGAATGTTTTGTGTAGGTTAAGGTGCGATACGTCAGAACCGATTGAACCTGGGCTTGTAACACCTACTTGCGCGTTCATGTTTGCGCCGTCCATGTACACTTGACCGCCGTGCTGGTGCACAATGTCACAGATTTCACGAATTGTTTCTTCGTAAACACCGTGTGTAGATGGGTACGTGATCATGATACAAGATAGGTTTTCAGATACCTCTTCGGCTTTCGCTTTAAGGTCTGCCATATCAACGTTACCGTTTTTATCACAGTCAACAACCACAATTTTCATGCTTGCCATTTGTGCAGACGCTGGGTTTGTACCGTGCGCTGAACTTGGGATCAAACATACGTTACGGTGACCTTCACCGCGTGACTCGTGGTATTTACGAATCGCGATTAAGCCTGCGTATTCACCTTGTGCACCTGAGTTAGGTTGTAGTGAAACTGCATCGTAACCTGTGATGTTTACTAACCAGTCATGTAACTCTGTCATCATGATTTGGTAACCCGCTGCCTGATCAAGTGGACAGAATGGGTGTAAATTTGCAAACTCAGGCCAAGTGATTGGGATCATCTCAGCTGTCGCATTAAGTTTCATTGTACATGAACCTAATGAGATCATTGAGTGGTTAAGCGCTAAGTCTTTGTTCTCTAGGCGCTTGATGTAACGCAACATTTCAGTCTCGCTGTGGTACGAGTTGAAGTTAGGGTGCGTTAAAATTTCGTCATCGCGTACTAGGCTTGCAGGAATAGAGTTGCTGCCGTTTACTTCGATTTCGTTTGCAAGTGCATCAACGCTTAGGCCGTGATCTTCACCTAAGATGATGTCGAATAACTCAGCTACGTCTGCACGCGTTGTTGTTTCTGATACAGAAATTGAGTATTCACCTGCGCGGTTAGACGCAAAGTTAACGCCGTGCTCTACTGCACGTGCAACGATTTCGTCTTTGTTGTCTGCAACAACCGTCAGTGTATCGAACCAAGTGTCGTGCTTAAGGTTTACACCTTTCGCTTTTAAGCCCGCCGCTAAGATGTCTGCAAAACGGTGGATACGCTCAGCGATAGTTTTAAGGCCTTGTGGACCGTGGTAAACCGCGTAGAACGCTGCCATGTTCGCTAGTAATACTTGCGCTGTACAGATGTTTGAGTTGGCTTTTTCACGACGAATGTGTTGTTCACGTGTTTGCATAGCCATACGTAGTGCGTCGTTACCTAAACGGTCTTTAGAAACACCAATAATACGACCTGGTAGTGAACGCTTATACTTGTCGCGTGTTGCAAAGAATGCAGCGTGTGGACCACCGTAACCCATAGGTACACCAAAACGCTGTGCTGAACCAAGTACTACGTCTGCACCTAGTTTACCTGGTGCTTTAAGCATTAATAAGCTCATGATGTCTGCAGCAACACAGGCAATCGCTTTTTTGTCTTGTACTTGTGCGATTAGGTCAGTTACGTCAGTGATTTCACCGGTTGTTGATGGGTATTGGAATAATGCACCAAAAATCTCATGATTAGCCGCTTCGCTTGCAGGACCAACAACAACTTCAAAACCAAACTGGTCTGCACGTGTAGCAACAACGTCGATAGTTTGTGTGTGAACGTCATCAGCAATGAAGAAGATGTTTGCTTTTTTAGCTTTAGCAACACGCTTTGCAAGGCCCATTGCTTCTGCAGCAGCCGTTGACTCGTCAAGTAATGACGCGCTTGCTAAATCAAGACCAGTTAGGTCTAGGGTCATAGTCTGGAAGTTTAATAATGATTCTAAACGACCTTGTGCAATCTCTGGTTGGTATGGTGTATACGCAGTGTACCAGCCTGGGTTCTCAAGTACGTTACGTAAAATTACGTGTGGTACGTGAGTTGGGTGGTAGCCTTGACCGATGTATGATTTGAACACTTTATTTTTGCTTGCTACTGATTTTAAGTAGCTTAGTGTTTCAACTTCAGTGCGGCTTTCGCCAATTGATAAACCTTGCTCTAAGCGAATGCTTGCAGGTACCGTTTGACCGATCAGCTCTTCAACACTCGATACTCCAAGAGCGCTTAGCATGTCGCTTACTTGCGCTGGGCTTGGCCCAATGTGACGGCGAATAAAATCTTGCTTTTGCTCTAATTGTTCAAGAGATTTGGCGTTTGACATTTGTCCAGATTCCTATGATCCAAAAAAAAGTGGTTACTGCCAATGGGTAACTGGCAATAACTTAAAAACAGGTTGATTCAGTAACTTACAGCGTATGGAAAAGTAAGCTATAAAATCATAAAAGCCCCTGTGAAACCCAAGCAGCGCATTTAATTAGCTGGGGATCTAGACGGGGCTTTTAGTCGGCGTGACTAATTAATTAGTCTTCGTCGATTGTGTTAGCGTAGCCTTCAGCGTCTAACAGGTTATCAAGCTCTGATGTGTCAGATGCTTTGATACGGAATAACCAACCGTCAGTGTACGGGTCGTTATTTACTGTTTCAGGCGAATCTTCAAGCTCTTCGTTGATTGCAACGATTTCACCGCCGATTGGTGCGTAGATGTCTGATGCTGCTTTTACAGACTCAGCTACTGCGCAGTCTTCACCCGCGTCAACTTCATCACCAACTTCTGGTAATTCAACGAATACCATGTCGCCAAGAAGTTCTTGTGCGTGCTCAGTGATACCTACAGTAAACGTACCGTCACCTTCGTCGCGAACCCACTCGTGTGAAGTAGCATATTTTAATTCGCTTGGGATATTGCTCATCTTTTTGTTCCTTTGGTTCTGTTACCAATCATGCTAACAACTCAACATGATTGGCATTATTAGGTGATAACACCAAATTTTTTATAGTTTAGATAACTGATTTGCCGTTACGTACAAAGCAAGGTTTAACAACCTTAACGTTAACCAGTTTTTTACGCATCTCTACTTGGGCTGTTTCGCCAGTTGAACGCGGAACGCGTGCTAGCGCAACACTGTGACCAAGGGTTGGTGAGAATGTACCAGAGGTAATCACCCCTTCACCACCTTCAACGATGACTTTTAAACCGCTACGCAATACGCCTTTTTCTTCAAGCACTAAACCAACTAGTTTGTCTGTGCTCTTGTCAGCGCGTTGCTGCTCTAATACTTCACGACCGATAAACTTACGATCTTCTGGCTCCCATGCGATTGTCCACGCCATGTTTGCAGCAAGTGGAGAAACACTTTCGTCCATATCTAGGCCGTAAAGGTTCATACCCGCTTCAAGACGTAACGTATCACGCGCACCTAGACCCGCTGGCGCTACGCCTGCATCTAGAAGTTGTTGCCATAAATCAGCAGCTTGATCGTTAGGTACTACGATTTCATAACCATCTTCGCCAGTATAGCCTGTTGTCGCAATAAATAAATCACCTGCTTGCACACCAAAGAAAGGCTTCATACCTTCAACAGCAGCTTGTTGCTCTGCGTTAAGTACTGTTGCTGTTTTAGCACGTGCGTTAGGGCCTTGAACGGCAATCATTGCAAACTCAGGACGCTCAGTAACCGTTACGGCGAAATCAGCCGAAACTTTAGCTAAATGCGCTAAATCTTTTTCACGTGTTGCTGAGTTAACTACTAAACGGTAGTTCGTTTCTGAGAAGAAGTAGATGATTAGGTCGTCGATTACGCCGCCTTCTTCGTTAAGCATACCTGTGTAAAGTGCTTTACCCGGTACAGTTAACTTAGCAACGTCGTTTGCAACTAGCTTACGTAAGAACGCTTGTGCTTGCTCGCCTTGAATATCTACAATTGTCATGTGAGATACGTCAAACATACCTGCATCTGTGCGAACCGCATTATGCTCTTCGATTTGTGAGCCGTAGTTGATTGGCATTTCCCAGCCGTGGAAATCAACCATTTTTGCGCCAGCTTCAAGGTGCTTAGCATGTAAAACTGTTTTAGAAGTCATAATATTCCTTCACTTTTAAATTAACCCACAAGTTGTGGGGCGTGGCCTCAATTTAATGAGGGGGAATAACATGGGCGGCGATTATACATTAGTTGCACAGTTGTCACACCCAAATTGCGATTTTGTAACTAAAAAACAGCTAAACACCCAAGTGCGTAGCTGTTTTAAAAATTTTATGTTTTAAGCAACGTTGGCTAAGGCTAAATCAAAGCCGAGCTGCTGCAAGTGCGTTTGCCATTTATCAAGCTCTGCTTGGCGCGCCACCAGCTGAAATTGCTGTGTTGCTTGGTTATCTATGGCGGTAATAAATACCTCACCGCTTTGTGCACCATAGCAGCTGCGCATGTCTGATAAACGCAGCCCCGGCGTTAGCTTAAAGCTGTCAACCAAAGCATCAAACGCTTGCTCACCACTTAGGGTTAGCGCGCTTAAATCGTCACGCATTACGTAATCAATGTCGTAACGTAGTTGTTGCTCATTAATAAGCGACTGTAATTGCACGCTGGCATCTTTACCTAATACAAAACGAAATGCAGTTTCGTTAAAGTAATACAAGGCATAAGCGTAGCTGCTTGTTAGGTCATCGTCTAATGAGCTACGTAAGCCTAAACCGCTGGCGGTTAGCTTATTAATATCAAGACCTAAAATAGCCGTTAAAAATGGGATTGCTTCAGTGCCACTAAAATCCATAATGGCAGTATCGCTATTTGCTTGTAGCACGTTGTCTGCTGGGGTCTCAGCTTGGCTGTGGCGAGCAAACATTATTGGCGTAAAAGTCATATGTGACACCTATCAATCGTTAATGCTTGAAGTATATTGCGCCGTGCTGGCAACAACAAATTGTAATTATTTATCAATTGATAAATAATGCTTATATACATAGCCCTATAAATAGAATTTTTTAATGAAAAACATTTCTACCGATAGTTTACGTACTTTAGTCACTGTTGTTGAAGTTGGCGGATTTGCCAAAGCAGGTGAATTATTAGGGCTATCGCAACCGGCTGTGAGCTTACAAATAAAGCGCCTTGAAGACATGCTGGGCCATAAGCTGTTTAAAAAGCAAGGCCAGCGCCAAGTGCTTAATCAATATGGCGAATTGCTTATGCCATTAGCTAAGCAAATGCTGCAACAAAACGATGCCATTTTGCAGCAGTTCACCAGCGAAAACGTGACCGGTAAAGTGCGCTTGGGGATCCCCAGTGAATTTGCTGCACGTATTTTACCGTCGATCATTGGTGACTTCGTGGCCCTATACCCTGACGTATCGCTCGAAGTGCGTTCTCGTTTGAGTAAACATTTATTGTCGGTCTCGCGCCAAGATCAATTCGATTTAGTGTTGGCATTAAACGAAGAGCTCGAATCAGCCAAGTTCCCTATTTTTATGCAAGACCAACTAGTATGGGTGGGCGATTTAAACCTTGCACAGAACGATGTGGTAACGCTTGTAACCGCCCCCGAGGGATGTATTTATCGCCGCCGCGCAATCGAGGCGCTACAAAGTGCGGGTATTAAATACCGCATTGCCTACAGTAATGCCGACTTAACAGGCCTAACTGCGGCGTTAAAAGAAGGCTTAGGCATTACGGTACTCGCAAAAAGCACCGTACCGAATGAGCTTAACTACCAACTACAAACCAAAGACCTCCCTGAGCTTGGTCAAATCGGTATTAGTTTAATTAAACGTACCGACGACCCCGGCACCGCCGTAGACAAACTCGCCGAATTTATCGCCTTGCGTTTGACGTAGGTTTGAGTTGCGAGTTGCGAGTTGCGAGTTGCGAGTTAGCAAGATTGTAGCCGCGATTTTATATCGCGTAGGAATGGTGCTAGGG